>USBH01000108.1 GCA_900552925.1 uncultured Oscillospiraceae bacterium | reverse complement strand
CGAGATTAGCTGCAGTCTCGTGGGCTCGGAGATGTGTATAAGAGACAGTACTTATATAGGTAGACCGGGTTTCTCGACAGGCTGAGTAAATTTTACTTCAAATTTGTTTTTTTATCAATAGGTAATACGCGAAGTTTTTCCATAAAAAAGGATTTTCGTAGCATTTGCCAAGGAAAGGTTCTTTTATCGAAAAAGAAAACGCAAAGTTTCTCAAATAGGCGGCAAAATGGAACAAATTTAAGCGATTGGCCGCAAAACAGCGCCGTACAGCGCGAAAACGGCGGGATAAGGCGTTTCCTTGCGCGGAAAACGCATCCGCACGGCCGGGCGAAAGCGCAAAGGGACGACGAGAGGCCGCGCGGCGCGCGTTTTGCCGTCGTCACGAATGAATAAAAAATCGGCGAGCGTGTAAAAAAATCAGTTGACAATTCCAAAGCACAGGCCTATACTCTATAATATGGAATAAGGGGTGGAGTCTGTCATAGAGCGCAACGGCGTCTCTATTTATTCCGGTTAAGCTGTAGTGGCGCGCGGGGCGTTGCGGCCTTTGTGCGCATGAAAAGCCGGCAGGTCCGATTTCCGGGCCTGCCGCTTTTGCTTTCGGCAGAGGCGGCGCTGCGGGCGCGCGGCAGGACTTTCCCCTTTTCGAAATCTCTTTCAGAAGGGTTGGTAATGTTGTATGGAAAGTCAGTTGTCTCTGTTCTACGGGCTGTCGTTCCTCACCGTCGCCGTGGCCTTTGCCTTTGCGGCCTACCTGTATTTGTGGGTCAAAAAGCAGAAGACCGGCAACGCGAGGATCCAGGAGGTTTCCGCGCTGATTCGGGAGGGCGCGAACACCTTTATGCGGCGGGAGTACAAAATCCTCGCCAAATTTGCGCTGGTGGCGGCCCTCGTGATCCTCGCTCTGCTGCCGTCTCCGATCTGGCAGGGGAACCCGCTTGAAAACGCGGCGATGGCCGTTGCCTATATCGCGGGCACGGTCCTCTCGGCCATCGCGGGCAAGATCGGCATTCTGGTGGCGACGCTCTCGAACGCCAGAACGGCGGAGGGCGCGCAGAAGGGCATCAAGCCGGCGTTTTTGATCGGCTTCCGCGGCGGCGCAGTCATGGGCCTGCTCGTCGTCGGCTTCTCGCTGCTCGGCGTCGCGGTCGTGCTGATGCTCACAGGGGATTCCGGCATTCTCCTGGGCTTCTCCTTCGGCGCGAGCTCGCTCGCCCTGTTCGCCAAGGCGGGCGGCGGCATCTTCACGAAGACCGCGGATATTTCGGCGGACCTGACCGGCAAGGTGGAGCTGGGCATCCCGGAGGACGACCCGCGCAACCCGGCCGTCATTGCCGATAACGTCGGCGACAACGTGGGCGACGTGGCCGGCATGGGCGCCGACCTGTTTGACTCGAACGTGGCCGCGATGGCCTCGGCGCTCGTGATCGCGCAGTCGCTTTCCGGCGGCGCGTTCGCCAACATCTCCATGGTGTTCTGCTACGCGATTCTCGGCCTGCTGGCGTCGGTCATCGGCATCGCCACGGCGCGGATCGGCAAGAACGGAAACCCGACCCGCGCGCTGAATTCCTCCACCTACGTGACGACCGGCATTTTCCTGGCGCTCACCGCGGCGGCGACCGCGATCTTCGAGGGCTTCTCCTGGCGGATCTGGGGCGCTTCGGCCGTCGGCCTGCTGGTCGGCGTGATCATCGGCATCACGACGGACTATTTCACGGACGACTCGAAGCCGATCGTGCGCAGGGTGGCGCATGCGTCCGGCTCCGGCCCGGCCTTCACCGTGCTTTCCGGTATCTCCTACGGCTTCATTTCCGCACTGCCCGCCATGGTGGGCATAGCGGTTTCCGCGCTCGTCGCCTATAAGCTCTGCGAGCCGATGGGTGAGGGCTACGCGGTTTTCGGCATCTCGATGGCGGCGGTCGGCATGCTTTCGATCGTCGGCATGATCATCTCGAACGACGCTTACGGGCCGATCGTCGACAACGCCCGCGGCCTTGCGGAAATGGGCGGCCTCGGCGAGGAGACGATCCGCACGGCGGATGAGCTGGACAGCGCGGGCAACACGGTGAAGGCCGTGACGAAGGGCTTCTCGATCGCGGCGGCCGGCCTGACCGTCATCTCCCTGCTCGGCGCCTTCATGGCGGAGGTCAACGGCGCGCTCGAAGCGGCGGGCCGCGCGCTGATCACGGGCTTTGACATCATGTCGCCGACCGTGTTCTTCGGCGTGCTGATCGGCGCCGCCGTCCCGGCGGTCTTCTCGGCCATGCTGATCCTCGGCGTCGACAAAAACGCCCAGCGGATGGTGCAGGAGATCCACCGCCAGTTCGATTCGATCCCCGGCCTGCGCGAGGGCAGGAAGGGCGTGAAGCCCGAATACGGCAAGTGCATCGACATCGCGACGTCCGGCGCGCTGCGGGAGCTGATCCCGGCCGGCCTGATGAGCATTGCGGCGACGATTGCCGTCGGCTTTATCGGCGGCCCGCTGGCCATCGGCGGCTTCCTGCTCGGCAACATCGTCAGCGGCCTGCTGATCGCCCTGTTCATGTCGAACGCGGGCGGCCTGTGGGACAACGCGAAGAAGTACATCGAGTCCGGCGCAGAGGGCGGCAAGGGCAGCAAGGTCCACAAGGCCGCGGTGATCGGCGACACGGTGGGCGACCCGTTCAAGGATACGGCCGGCCCGTCGATCAACACGCAGATCACGGTCGTGTCGCTCGTCTCCTCGCTGATGTCCTCGCTGTTCGTCTGGTTCTCCGTTTTCCACTGAGTCGGAATCAGGCGCGGGCTTCTCCCGGCTGAAATGTAAATCCGCCGCACAGCGGCTTCGGCCCTCCGGGTTTTCCGGAGGGCCGTTCCCGTTTGCACGCCCTGTGCAGAAAATGCCCGGATGCCGGCCGGAATTCGTTCAGAATCCGAGTTGTGAAACGGGGGGAAGTGTGGTATAATAGGTCGCGCGGCGCGCGAAAGGCCGGAAAAAAGGCGTTTGACGCGGGCTTTCGGCCGGCTCTGCCGGCGCGCCGGAAAGCAAAGAGGCAATGTTAAGTTATACTATAAAATATATGGGGGAGATCCAATGGAACTGAGCCGGAAGCTCGACCGAATCCTGCCGAAGGTTCAAAAGCCGGGGCGGTATGTCGGCGGCGAGCCCAATTCAGTCGTAAAAAACAAGGCGGACGTGGACGTGCGTTTTGCGTTCTGCTTTCCCGACACCTACGAGATCGGCATGTCGCATCTCGGCATCAAGATCCTCTACGCGCAGTTCAACCGCGTCGACTACATCTGGTGCGAGCGCGTCTTCGCCCCGTGGGTCGATATGGAGCAGGCGATGCTGGAAAACGACATCCCGCTCTACGGCCTCGAAAGTGGCGACCCGGTCAGCGAATTCGACTTCATCGGCTTCACGCTGCAGTATGAGCTGAGCTACACAAACATCCTGAACATGCTGAAGCTCTCGGGCGTGCCGCTTCTGTGCCGCGACCGCACGGAGCTGAAGAACATCGTCGTCGCGGGCGGGCCCTGCGCGTGCAACCCGGAGCCGCTGACCGATTTCATCGACATCTTTTTCCTCGGCGACGGCGAGGAGGTGGACCTCGAGGGGATCGAGCTGTTCCGCCGCTGCCGCGCCGAAAACAAGACGAAATACGAATTTCTGAAAGAGGCCGCGCAGATCGAAGGCGTTTATGTGCCGGCGCTCTACGACGTCGAGTACAACGACGACGGCACCGTGAAGCGCTACATCCCGAAGGACGGCGCGCCGGCGACGGTGAAGAAGCGCGTCGTGAACGACGTGGACAACATGTATTTCCCGGAGACCTTCGTCGTGCCGTTCCTCGACATCGTCCACGACCGCGCGGTCGTGGAGGTGCTGCGCGGCTGCATCCGCGGCTGTCGCTTCTGCCAGGCGGGCTTCCTGTACCGCCCGTTCCGCGAAAAGAGCGTCGAGACGATCAACCGGCAGGCGAAGAGCCTGTGCGAGACGACCGGCTACGACGAGATCTCGCTCTCCTCGCTCAGCACGAGCGACTACGGCTGCCTGTTCGAGCTGCTCGACACGCTGCACACCTGGACCGAGGACGACCGCGTCAGCGTTTCGCTGCCGTCGCTGCGCGTCGACAACTTCTCGACCGAGCTGACCGACAAGATCGCCTCGGTCCGCAAGAGCGGCCTCACCTTTGCGCCGGAGGCCGGCACGCAGCGCCTGCGCGACGTCATCAACAAGAACGTGCAGGAGGACGAGCTCAAGCGGACCGTTTCGATCGCCTTCAACAACGGCTGGACGAAGGTGAAGCTGTACTTCATGATCGGCCTGCCGACGGAGACCGACGCGGACGTCGCCGGCATCACGCAGCTCGGCCAGCGCGTGATCGACTGGTATTACGAGGCCGAGAACCGCGAGAAGGGCAAGCGCCCGGCCGTCACGGTCAGCGCGGCGGCGTTTGTGCCGAAGCCCTTCACGCCGTTCCAGTGGTTCGGCCAGGACACGATCGAGACGCTCGAGAAAAAGCAGAAACTGCTGAAATCCTCGGTGACCTCGCGCAAACTGACCGTCAACTACCACGGCGCGGAGACGAGCTTCCTCGAGGCCGTGTTCGCGCGCGGCGACCGGAAGCTCAACGCGGTCCTGCTCGAGGCGCACCGCCGCGGCCTGCGCTTCGACGGCTGGGCGGACTGCTTCGACTTCGACGCGTGGATGCAGATCTTCGCCGACCTCGGAATCGACCCGGCGTTCTACGCCAACCGGCAGCGCAGCTTTGACGAGGTCCTGCCGTGGGATCATCTCGACTACGGCATCAAAAAATCATTCCTGATCGAGGAATGCAAGCGCGCCTATGCGGCGCAGACGACGCCGAATTGCCGCGAGAAATGCTCGAACTGCGGCGCGGCCTGCTTTAAGGGAGGGCTTTGCGTTGAGAAAAGATGTTAGAGTCTGGTTTTCGAAAACCGGCACGGCGCGGTATATTTCCCATCTCGACCTGAACCGCTGCATGTCCCGCGCGTTCCACAAGGCGAAGCTGCCGCTGTGGTACACCGAGGGCTTCAACCCGCACGTGTTTTTGACCTTTGCGGCACCGCTTTCGCTCGGCTTTGAGGGCCGCCGCGAGTCGATGGATATCCGCCTGATCGAGGAGATCCCGTACGCGGAGCTGATCGAAAAGCTGAACGCCGGCCTGCCGCACGACATCCGCGTCTACGCGGTCACGGAGCCGGAAATGAAGGGGAACGACGTGGCGAACGCCGAGTACGTGCTGCGTGTCGAGACGGACGACCCCGCCGCGCTGCAGCGGGCGCTGGAGGGTGTGCTCGCCCAGCCGGAGCTCCCCGTGCAGAAGCATACGAAGAAGGGCGAGCGGACGGTGGATATCCGGCCCTACTTTGCGGATATGGACTTCCGCGCGGAGGACGGCTGCCTCGCGATGACGGTCCGCCTGCCCGCGGGCAACCAAGGCGGCATCAACCCGACGCTGTTCCTCGATGCGGCGGAAAAGCAGCTCGGCCGCCCGCTTTTCGCGCGCGTCGAGCGGACGTGCCTGTTCGACGGCGCGTTCCGCGAATTCCGGTGACCGGAAATTACAGAATGAAGCTGCGCCCGGCTGCGGGCGCATATAAGGAGACGTTTTCTCCATGAAGCAACATCTGCTCACATCCACAAAGCCGGAGGTCCTGTACCCCTACGGCATGGCGCGCAGCGCGCCGGTGGTCGACGACTGCGGCGACTACTACTGCAACGACAGGATTCGCGGCTTCGCCCTCGGCGATGCGTACATCATGCCGGCCTGCGCCAGACGCTCGGAAATTCGAGGATTTCCGGTAAAAATGTAGGTTTGTCAAACACTTTGTACAGAGAGAGATTCAAAGAAGGCAGCCAGTTTTTCTTTGGGAGAGAGCCAGGCCAAGGGGCGCATAGGTAAGTTGTTGGAGC
>USBH01000107.1 GCA_900552925.1 uncultured Oscillospiraceae bacterium | reverse complement strand
GAACTCCATCAAGATCATCGGCGACCACACCGATATGTACGCGCAGGGCTACTTCGACTACGACTCGAAGAAGTCCGGCGGCCTGACCATTTCCCACCTGCGCTTCGGCCACACGCCGATCAAGTCCACCTACTACATCTCGCAGGCTGACTTCGTCGCATGTCACAACCCGGCATACCTCGAGACCTACGACATGGTGCAGGATCTGAAGAAGGGCGGCAGCTTCCTTCTGAACTGCCAGTGGGATGCCGCGGAGCTCGAAGAGAGACTCCCGGGCAAGGTCAAGAAGTACATCGCCGACAACGATATCAACTTCTACACGATCGACGGCTTCAAGATCGGCAAGGAGATCGGCCTCGGCACGAGAATCAACACGGTTCTCCAGTCCGCGTTCTTCTCCATCGCGCAGATCATTCCGGAAGAAGACGCGATCAAGTACATGAAGGAAGCGGCTACGAAGTCCTACTCCAAGAAGGGCGAAGCGATCGTCAAGATGAACCACGACGCGATCGACCGCGGCGCGACCGGCTATGTGAAGGTCGAGGTCCCGGCTTCCTGGAAGGACGCTGTGGACGATTCGGTCAAGCATGTCGCGACCGGCGACCGTCCGGAGCTCGTCGACTACGTCAACAACGTGGTTATCCCGGTCAACACCTTCCACGGCAAGGATCTGCCGGTTTCCACCTTTGAGAAGTATGCGGACGGCACCTCCCCGCAGGGCACTTCCGCTTACGAGAAGCGCGGCGTCGCCGTTGACGTTCCGAAGTGGATCCCCGAGAACTGCATCCAGTGCACGTTCTGCTCCATGGTCTGCCCGCACGCGGTTATCCGTCCGGTCCCGATGACCGACGAAGAGCTCGCGGCTGCACCGGCGGCTGTGAAGAGCAAGCCCATGACCGGTATGCCGGGCATGAACTTCGTGATGACGATCTCCACGCTCGACTGCACGGGCTGCGGCTCCTGCGTCAACGTCTGCCCGGGCATGAAGGGCAACAAGGCGCTCGCCATGTCCCCGATCGACGAAGAGCGTCCGGGCCAGGAGGTCTTCGACTACGGCGTCAAGCTCGATCCGAAGCCCGAGGTCATGGAGAAGTTCAAGGATACGACGATCAAGGGCAGCCAGCTCAGACAGCCGCTCCTCGAGTTCTCCGGCGCCTGCGGCGGCTGCGGCGAAACGCCGTACGCCAAGCTCGTCACCCAGCTGTTCGGCGACAAGATGTTCATCGCGAACGCGACGGGCTGCTCCTCCATCTGGGGCGGTTCCGCACCGGCTACGCCGTACACCGTCAACAAGAAGGGCCATGGCCCGGCTTGGGAAAACTCCCTGTTTGAGGACAACGCAGAGTTCGGCCTCGGCATGACGCTGGCACAGAACGCCGTTCGCGGCCGTCTGGCACAGCTCACCGAAGAGCTGATCGCGATCGACTACTGCAACGCTGAGCTGAAGGAAGCCGGCCGCAAGTGGCTCGACACGATGAACGACCGCGCGACGAACGGCCCGGCGGCCGAGGCGTACATCGCGGCGCTCGAGAACGGCATCCTCACGGCGGACGAGGGCATCGCGTTTGCCGGCTCCGAGAAGGGCAAGGAGGTCTTCGGCGATAAGGCGGAGAGCATGCTCGAGCACTTCAAGGCGCTCAAGGCGGAAGGCAAGAACTGCGACTGCGAGGCCTGCTCGCTGGCGGCGAAGATCCTGAAGGATAAGGACTTCCTCGCGAAGAAGTCCATGTGGATCTTCGGCGGCGACGGCTGGGCATACGACATCGGCTTCGGCGGCGTCGACCATGCGCTTGCTTCCGGTGAAGACATCAACATCCTCGTCTTCGATACCGAGGTTTACTCCAACACGGGCGGCCAGGCTTCCAAGTCCACGCCGGTCGGCTCTGTCGCACAGTTCGCGGCTGCCGGTAAGGCTGTGAAGAAGAAGGACCTTGCGTCGATGATGATGAGCTACGGCTACGTCTACGTCGCACAGGTCGCGATGGGCGCCGATATGAACCAGTGCCTCAAGGCGTTCCACGAGGCGGAGAGCTATCATGGCCCGTCCATCATCATCGCCTACGCGCCGTGCATCAACCACGGCATCAAGGGCGGCATGGGCGTCTCCATGACCGAGGAGAAGAAGGCTGTTGCGGCCGGCTACTGGCACAACTTCCGCTTCGACCCGCGCCGTGCGGACAACGGTGAGAACCCGTTTCAGCTCGACAGCAAGGCGCCGAGCGCTTCCTACCGTGACTTCATCATGGGCGAGGTCCGCTACAACAGCCTCACCCGCGCCTTCCCGGAGAGAGCGAAGGTCCTCTTCGAAAAGGCTGAGAAGGATGCGGAAGAGAAGTACGCGAAGTTCGTCAAGATGGCGGACTGATTGCGGGCTTTGCTCCGATCTGACTGAATAACAGAATCCCGTCTGCGGTTTTCCGCAGGCGGGATTTTTGTTTCTTCCGCTTTTCCGCCGGTGCCGCGCGGCCGCACGGACGCGGGACAATCGCCCGGGACCGCAGGTTTTTAGCATGAAGGCGCGCCGCTTTGCATAGAAATGAAACACAACAAAGGTGAGGGTGTGTTACGATGAAGCAAAGTGTCGATGACAGAGCCGCCATGCTTGGGGAATATATCGTGCGGAACAAGGCGACGGTCCGGCGCGCCGCAAAGCAGTTCGGCGTCAGCAAATCCACGGTACATAAGGACGTGGCAGAGCGGCTGCGCCACGTGAACCTCGGCCTGTACAAGGAGGTGCGCGACGTGCTGGCCGTCAACAAGGCGCAGCGCCACATCCGCGGCGGCATGGCGACAAAGCGCAAATACGAGCACAAGGGGAAATGAGCGCGCTCCGCTTTCCGGCCGGCCCGGGGAAGCGGAGCGCACTTTTTGCGCGGCACAGCGGGACAGGCCGTGCCGAAAGGCAGCGCCCTGCTGTGCGGGCAAAACGAAAGATTTTTGTGCAGCAGCAACATTTCTTGACGTATTTCGGGGAAAGCGCTATAATAATCGTGATAAATTTTCTGCCCGGTGCGGCGCGCGCCCGTGGATCGGCCGCGGCGGCGCCGTCCGACGGACAGGCCGGGCGGAGCGGAGGAGGAATGGGTATGAGAATCAGCGCGGTGATCGTCGCCGCGGGAAACTCCACGCGCATGCAGGCGGGGGGCGTTTCCAAGCTGATGATGACGGTCGGCGGCGAGCCGGTGCTGCGGCGGACGCTGCGCGCGTTCGATGCGGCGGCGTGCATCGCGGAAATTGTCGTTGTGGCGCGGGAAAGCGATTTCGCGGACGTCCGGCAGGCGGCCGCGGGAGTTGGCAAGCCGCTGCGCATCACGACGGGCGGGCGCGATCGGCAGGCCTCCGTTGCAAACGGCGTTTCGCTCTGCATCGGGGCGGACTTTGTCGCGATCCACGACGGTGCGCGGCCGTTTGTGACGCCGGCGCTGATCGAGCGCGTCTGCGCGGATGCGGTGCGCTTCGGCGCAGCGTCGCTGGCCGTGCCGGTCAAGGACACGATCAAGGCGGTGGACGACGCGGGCTTTGTGCAGAGCACGCCGGACCGCACGGCGCTGCGGGCGGTCCAGACGCCGCAGGTGTTTGATCGGACGCTCTATGCCCGTGCGCTCGCCCGCGCGGCGCAGATGGGCAAAAGCTATACGGACGACTGCCAGCTCGTCGAAGCGGCGGGCGGCACCGTGTTCCTGACGCCGGGGGACTACAGAAACATCAAGATCACAACGCCGGAGGACCTCCTCGTGGCCGAGGCCTTTGCCGCGGCGCAGGACAATGCCCCCGGCTGACATGCAGGAGGCGCGCATGGAAAAGGATAAGGTTTTGCAGATGCCGCTCGCGAAGATCTACCCCCTGCTCGTGCAGAAGGCCGAGCGCAAGGGACGGACGCGCGGCGAGGTGGACGAGGCGATTTTCTGGCTGACCGGCTATACAGCGGAAATGGTGGAACAGTGCATCGCGCGAGACATGACCTACGGGGATTTTTTCGCGCAGGCGCCGCACCTCAATGCGGACCGCGCGCTGATCCGCGGCGTGGTCTGCGGCGTCCGCGTGGAGGCGATCGAGGACGAGCCGATGCGGACGATCCGCTGTCTCGACAAAGTGGTCGACGAGCTGGCCAAGGGAAAGCCGATGGAGAAAATTCTGCGGAAATCGTGAGAGAATCCAGGAAACGGCGAAGCGCAGGGCTTCGCGGAAAGGCGGAGATGGTATGAGAATTGGACATGGTTACGACGTGCACGCGCTGGCAGAGCACCGCGATCTGATCATCGGCGGCGTGAAGATCCCCTACGAGCTGGGGCTGCTCGGGCATTCAGATGCGGATGTGCTGGCCCACGCGGTTTCGGACGCGCTGCTCGGCGCGGCGGCGCTCGGGGACATCGGCGTCCTGTTTCCCGACAGCGACCCGAAGTACGAGGGCGCCGACAGCCTGAAGCTGCTTTCGGCGGTCGTTGCGGCGGTGCGCCGCCGCGGTTTTGCGATCGCGAATATCGACGCGACGGTCGTCGCGCAGCGGCCGAAGCTGCGCCCGTACATCGAGGAGATGCGGCGCAACATCGCGTCGGCCTGCAACATCGACGTCGACTGCGTCAACGTCAAGGCGACGACCGAGGAGTGCCTCGGCTTTACGGGGCGCGGCGAGGGCATTTCCGCGCACGCAGTCTGCCTGCTCGTCTGATTTCCGCACGGCGCGCCGGGGCAAACAGGCACAAACCGGCGGCTTGTCTCATATTCTGGTAGCGAACAGTAAAAACGGGATATGGGGAAAGCAGAGGTGCTTGTTATGGGAAATCAGAAGGACCGGGGGGAAAAGCCGCTCATCGTGGTCAGCAGCGTGACGTACGCGCTCAAGGGCCGCGACGTGCTTTTTTCGCACGGAATCAGGGCGTATGTGGAGCGTTTGCCGCGCACGCGGGAAAACGGGTGCGGCTACGGGCTGCACGTGCCGCAGCGCATCGATGAGGCCGAGCGCCTGCTGCGCGAGGCGGGTGTGCGGGTGTTGTACCGGACGGATCGGGGTGCGTCGTCATGATCTATCTGGACAACAGCGCGACGACGTATCCGAAGCCGCAGAGCGTGCGCAGGCGCATGGCGGAAGCGCTCGAGCGCTTCGGGGCGAACCCGGGGCGCGGCGGCTTTCGGATGAGCATGGAAACTGCGCAGGCCGTCTACGCCGTGCGGCGGAAGGCGGCCGCGCTTTTTGGCGCGCCGGGGCCGGAGTGCGTTTCGTTCCAGCCGAGCTGCACGCAGGCGCTGAACATCGTCATCCACTCCCTGCAGCCGGGCGACCATGTGCTCGTCACAGATCTCGAGCACAACGCGGTCCTGCGGCCGCTCAAGGCCATGGAGGCGCACGGCGTTTCCTTCACGGTCGTGCCGGTCACGCCGTGCGACAACGACGCGACGCTCGACGCGTTCCGCCGTGCGATCCGCGAAAACACGCGGATGTTCATCTGCACGCAGGCCTCGAACGTGTGGGGCATCCGCGTGCCGGTGGAGCGGCTTGCCGCGCTCGCGCATGTTTACGGCGCGGAAATCTGCGTCGATGCGGCGCAGTCCGGCGGCGTGGTGCCGATCCGCGCGGCGGAAGACAACATCGACTATCTTTGCTGCGCCGGGCACAAGGGGCTTTACGGCCCGATGGGCACCGGCCTGCTGATCACCGGCCGGGGGGAAAAGCTCAAAAGCCTGATCCAGGGCGGGACGGGTACGCTGGCGCTGCAGCTGGAACAGCCGCGGGACATGCCGGAATACCTTGAAAGCGGCACGCAGAACGTGCCGGGGATTCTGGCGCTCGGCGCGGGGATCGACTTTGTGCGCGCCCGGGGGGAGGACAACCTGCGGCAGGCCGAGATGCGCCATGTCCGGCGCATCCACGCGGCCTTCAGCCGCATGCCGCACGTAAAGCTGTATACGCCGCCGCCCGACATGCGGTAT
>USBH01000106.1 GCA_900552925.1 uncultured Oscillospiraceae bacterium | reverse complement strand
GTGGGCTCGGAGATGTGTATAAGAGACAGGGCGTGCCGGTTGTGCAGCGCGGCCGTGAGGTCCTCGGCCAGAAGCTGCGTGCTGCCGCCCCAGATGGAGAGCTGCCGCGCCGTCATGTTCGAGAGCGACTGCACCGGCGTGTCGTAGCTGCCGCGCGCGAAGGCGTCGAGGTAGACGCTCGCGGTGTCGCAGGCGCGCTGCAGCGCGAATTCGTACGTTTCGGAGTAGGTGTCGAGCCCGCGGCAGAGCACGCCCTCCGAGAGCAGGCCGCGCACGTCCTCGCCCCACTGCCAGAGCGTCGTGCGCATGCGCTCCTTGAGCTTTGCGCCCTCGGAGAAGAAGAGCAGCGCGTCCGTGCCGAAGTAGCTGAAGAGCGTCGCGGGCGTTTCATATATAAAAGTATAGTATTTGTCGAGCGAGCCGATGTGCAGCCCGGTCTGCAGCTTTTCCGCCTCGCGGAACAGGATCTCCTTTGCGGCCGGCGCAGCCTTGCCGCGCAGCGTGCCCGCGTGGGCGTTGATCCTTTTCACGAGCAGCGCGGTGCTGTCCGGCACGACCTCGACGGCGGGCGAGATCGTCACGCGCTCGACCGGGTCGGTGCGGCGCTGCGTCTCCGGATCGAAATAGGAGATTGTGTCGATCTCGTCGCCCCAGAACTCGATGCGCACGGGCGCCTCGCCGCCGGGGGAGAAGAAGTCGACGATGCCGCCGCGGCGCGCGAACTGGCCCGTGCCGTCGATCTGGTCGGCGCGCACATAGCCGCAGCGCACGAGTGCCTGCACGGTCTCCTCCACGGTGATCGCCTGCCCGCCTTCGAGCGCCACGGTGCGCTCGCGCAGCTTTTCGGGCGGCAGGGCGTACTGCAGCGCCGCGTCGATCGTCGTCACGATGCAGCGTGCCTGCCCGTTCTGCAGACGCGTGAGCGCTTCGATGCGCTGGCGCTCGTATTCGTGCGAGCTGCCCTCGGTGTCGCGCAGGCTGAAGTCGCGCAGCGGGTAGAACACGGCGGGCGTGCCCATCGCGTCCAGATCCTCCACGAGACGGGCGGCCTCGGCCTCATCGCCCGCAAGCAGCAGGCCGGGCCTGCCCGTTTCGGCGAGCAGCGCGTGGACGATGTTCGCCTTGTGTACGGAGGCGACGCCGGTGACGGCGGCGGGCGTTTTGCCGCGCTTCACGGCGTTCTCGAGCGCACGGTATTCGGGGACGCGGCGCAGCGCGTCCGTCAGAAAATTCATGCTCATAGCGTTCCCTTTCGTATGGTTCAGGAATTGAAGCGGTTCATGGCCTTGTCGGGCTGGCCGGAGACGATCAGCTCCACGGCGTCGCCGATGTTTTTTGCGACGGCTTCGAGCTGCTTCAGCTCCTCGGCCGAAAAGCGCGAGAGCACCCAGTTCGCGAGGTCCCAGCCCTCGGGCTTGTGCCCGATGCCGACCTTGACGCGCGGGAAGCGGTCGCTGCCGCTCAAATAGATGATGTTTTTTACGCCGTTATGCCCGCCGTCGCTGCCCTTCAGGCGGATGCGCATGCGGCCGACGTCGAGCGAGATGTCGTCGAACACGAGCAGCACGTGCTCGGGCGGGATGTGGAAGAAATTCATGGCCTCGGTCACGGACTGGCCGCTCAGGTTCATGAAGGTCGAGGGCTTCAGAAGCACCACGTCCTCGCCGGCGATTTTGCACCGGCCGTAAAGCCCCTTGAACTTGAGGCGGCGGACGTCGCAGCCGAAGCGGTCGGCGAGCGCGTCGATCATCATGAAGCCGGTGTTGTGGCGGGTCATATCGTATTTCGGGCCGGGATTGCCGAGGCCGACGACCAGCCAGCCCGCGCCGCCTTGGGCGCTGTCCCTCGGGAATAATTTCAGCATATCTGCAGGGCTCCTCTCTTGTGCGGGGCGCGTGCCGCGCCGCGTTTTCCGCGCACGCGGAAACTGCGCAGACGCCGGGGACCCCCGGGGCATCTGCGCTCTGCGCGGTTTATTTTCGAAATGCAGGCCGGCGCGGCGGAACGGTGACCTTCGGCCGGCGCCGGCGCGTGAAGAAACCTTCACGCCGTACTGCTATTATGCCACTGAAAGCGGCCGTTTGCAAGCCTATTTTGCGCGGGAAGCGGCGGGAAAATCCCAAAATGCGCCGCCGTTTCCGGGGCGGGGCGGAAAAATTTCCAAAAAGCGCGGATTTATCAAAAAAAGGTATGGAAATTCACAAAAATATTTGCTATAATAGAGTGCGGCGAAACAGTGCGCTCCTTTTCTGTTTTGCCCGACAGCGTTAATACTCGGTTCTGCCGATGTAAATTTTTAGGAGGTAGTTTCCAATGAGCAAAAAATACGTTTATTTGTTCACAGAGGGCAACGCCAGCATGCGTGAGCTTCTCGGCGGCAAAGGTGCAAACCTCGCTGAGATGACGAACCTCGGCCTGCCTGTCCCCCAGGGCTTCACGATTTCCACCGAAGCCTGCACCCAGTACTATGAGGACGGCCGCCGCATCAACGATGAAATTCAGGCTGAAATTATGGAGTACATCGAGAAGATGGAACAGATCACCGGCAAGAAGTTCGGCGATCTGGAGAACCCGCTCCTCGTCTCCGTTCGCTCCGGCGCTCGTGCATCGATGCCCGGCATGATGGATACGATCCTGAACCTCGGCCTCAATGAGGAAGTCGTTGAGGTCATGGCGAAGAAGTCCGGCAATCCGCGCTGGGCGTACGACTGCTACAGAAGATTCATCCAGATGTATTCCGACGTCGTCATGGAAGTCGGCAAGAAGTACTTCGAGCAGCTCATCGACAAGATGAAGGAAGAAAAGGGCGTCACGCAGGACGTCGAGCTGACCGCTGAGGACCTCAAGGAGCTCGCGAACCAGTTCAAGGCCGAGTACAAGGCCAAGATCGGCGAGGACTTCCCGAGCGATCCGAAGGAGCAGCTCATGGGCGCGATCAAGGCCGTGTTCCGTTCCTGGGACAACCCGCGTGCAAACGTCTACCGCCGCGACAACGATATCCCGTACTCCTGGGGCACCGCTGTCAACGTGCAGATGATGGCGTTCGGCAACATGGGCGAGACCTCCGGCACGGGCGTTGCGTTCACCCGCAACCCGGCGACCGGCGAGAAGGTCCTGACCGGCGAGTTCCTGATGAACGCGCAGGGCGAAGACGTCGTTGCCGGCGTGCGCACCCCGCAGCATATCGACCAGCTCAAGGAAGTTATGCCTGAGGTTTACGACCAGTTCGTTGAGATCTGCAACAAGCTGGAGAACCACTACAAGGATATGCAGGACATGGAGTTCACGATCGAGGACAGACACCTCTACATGCTCCAGACCCGTAACGGCAAGAGAACGCCGGCTGCCGCGCTGAAGATCGCCTGCGATCTGATCGACGAGGGCATGATCGACGAGAAGCAGGCCGTTCTGATGATCGACCCGAGAAATCTCGACGCGCTGCTCCACCCGCAGTTCGACGCGAAGGCCCTGAAGGCCGCTACGCCGGCTGCGAAGGCTCTGGCTGCGTCCCCCGGCGCTGCCTGCGGCAAGATCGTCTTCACCGCTGAGGATGCGAAGGCCTGGAACGAGAGAGGCGAAAAGGTCGTTCTCGTCCGTCTCGAGACCTCTCCGGAAGACATCGAGGGCATGAAGGCTGCGCAGGGCATCCTGACGGTCCGCGGCGGCATGACCTCTCACGCTGCCGTTGTCGCGCGCGGCATGGGCACCTGCTGTGTCTCCGGCTGCTCCGCGATCACGATGGACGAAGACAACAAGAAGTTTGAACTCGCCGGCAAGACCTACCACGAGGGCGATTACATCTCCATCGACGGTTCCACCGGCAACGTATACGACGGCATCATCCCGACGGTTCCGGCTTCCGTGGATTCCGGCGACTTCGGCCGCATCATGGCGCTCGCGGACAAGTTCCGTCAGATGAAGGTCCGTACCAATGCGGATACCCCGCAGAACGCAATCGATGCGAAGCGCCTCGGCGCCGAGGGCATCGGCCTCTGCCGTACCGAGCACATGTTCTTCGACGGCGACAGAATCGCCGCGATCCGCGAGATGATCTGCGCCGACACCGTCGAGGGCAGAAAGGCTGCGCTTGCGAAGCTCGAGCCGATGCAGCAGGGCGACTTTGAGAAGCTGTACGAGACGATGGAAGGCCAGCCGGTCAACATCCGTTTCCTCGATCCCCCGCTCCACGAGTTCGTTCCGACCGAAGAAGCCGACATCAAGCTGCTGGCTGATTCCACGGGCAAGACCGTTGAGCAGATCAAGGCGATCATCGCGGGCCTCCACGAGTTCAACCCGATGATGGGCCACCGTGGCTGCCGTCTGGCCGTCACCTATCCGGAAATCGCTGAGATGCAGACCACCGCGGTCATCAAGGCTGCGCTGAACGTCTCCGCGAAGCATCCGGAGTGGAACATCGAGCCGGAGATCATGATCCCGCTCGTCGGCGAAGTCAAGGAGCTGGCGTATGTCAAGAAGGTCGTCACCACCACGGCGGACAAGCTGATTGCCGAGGCCGGTTCTTCCATGACCTACAAGGTCGGCACCATGATCGAGATCCCGAGAGCTGCGCTGACGGCTGACGAGATTGCGAAGGAAGCCGAGTACTTCTCCTTCGGTACCAACGACCTGACCCAGATGACGTTCGGCTTCAGCCGTGACGACGCGGGCAAGTTCCTCGATGCGTACTACGACAAGAAGATCTACGAGAACGATCCGTTCGCAAAGCTCGATCAGGTTGGCGTCGGCAAGCTGATCAAGATGGCTTGCGAGCTTGGCAAGTCCACGAGACCGGACATCAAGCTCGGCATCTGCGGCGAGCACGGCGGCGACCCGAGCTCCGTCGAGTTCTGCCACAACGCAGGCCTGACCTACGTTTCCTGCTCTCCGTTCCGCGTGCCGATCGCGCGCCTCGCTGCTGCGCAGGCTGCGATCAAGAATCCGCGCAAGTAATACGGATAGCGTAAGCTGATGATTCCAGATTCCCCCGGCGCCGCAAGGTGCCCGGGGGAATCTTTTTTTATCGGCTGCCGGAAAACCGCACACGGGGAGGAGTTGCGCGTTTTCCGCCTGCATACAATCCGTCTCATAAGCGCTGTGCGGGAAGATACAGAAAGGAAGGATGAAAATGCAGAAGATTCTGCTGGATACGGATATCGGCGGCGCGTGGCTGGAGAGCGCCGAAAAGCTGACGCTGCACGACCCGCTCGCGGCCGCAGCGGTGTTTCATCCGGAGCTTCTCCGCTTTGCGAGGGGCTTTGTCCGCGTGGAAACCGCGCGCAGAGACCGCATGGCCGAAACGGCTTTCACGCCGGATGCAGGCGGAAACGTGGAAATTGCCAGATCCGTGGATAAGAAGAATTTTTATGCCCTTCTGTCTTCCACGCTGAACAAATAATACTGAAAAAAAGGCTGTGTACCGAAATTGCCGGCGCACAGCCTTTTTGTTTTTGGATGAATTTTCCGGTGTTGTTCCTTCGTGGAGACTTCAATTATGGCGAACAGGTGGAAATACTACCTGAAATAATGAATAAGGAGGCCAACACAATGGCGCAAATCATCTACGGGTACATTCGCGTATCCACGAAAGAACAAAACGAGGACCGGCAGCGCATCGCGCTCGCCGAATTTCCGGTGCCGGAAGAGAACGTCTTTATGGATAAGCTCAGCGGCAAGGATTTCAACCGACCGCAGTACAGGAAGCTGCTGCGCCGGATGCGCCCGGGCGATGTGCTCGTGGTCAAATCCATCGACCGGCTGGGGCGCAATTACGAGGAGATCCTGAACCAGTGGCGCATCATCACGAAAGACAAGCGCGTGGACATCGTCGTGCTCGACATGCCGCTGCTCGACACAAGGCAGACCGGGCGCGACCTGACCGGCACGTTTGTGGCCGACCTCGTCCTGCAGATCCTGTCTCTTATACACATCTCCGAGCCCACGAGACTGCAGCCAATCTCGTATG
>USBH01000105.1 GCA_900552925.1 uncultured Oscillospiraceae bacterium | reverse complement strand
CTCGGAGATGTGTATAAGAGACAGGTACACGTTGCCCTTCTGGCAGGCCGCCGCGAAGTTGTTGACGGAATTCATCTGCTTCGCCTTCGTCGCGATGTGCAGGATCATAAAGCCCGTGCATCCGGCCGCGGCAGCCTTGGCGCACAGGTCGCCGTAGGTGCCGTCGCCGTGGTACGGGCAGTCGCTGATTTCCGCAAGGCGCGGCAGCGCCTTCGGGGCGAGCGCGTCCGGAAAGCAGTGGGTGTGCATGTCGAATAAAAGCATAGGGGTCTCCTTTCGGCGGGCGGATGCCCGAAAAACGAAAAGGGAGACTTATTTAAAAGTCTCCCTCGTAAACCGTATTGCCTGCGCGATCAGTCGCTGGTGAAAGGCAGGAGCGCGAGGTGACGGGCACGCTTGATAGCGACCGTCAGGCCACGCTGGTGGTGTGCGCAAGTTCCCGTAACTCTTCTGGGCAGGATCTTTCCTCTTTCAGAAATAAAACGGCGAAGCTTGGCAACGTCCTTGTAATCGATGTATTCCGCCTTGTCCACGCAGAAGCTGCAAACTTTTCTGCGGCCCTTGCGTCCACCGCGGCGGTTATCTCTCTCCGGTCTGTCTGCCATTGCGAAAGCCTCCTTCTCTTAAATCGTTGTTGCGGAGTTCATCAGAACGGCAGGTCGTCGTCGCCGATGATCTCCTCGAAATCCCCGCTGTTGCCACTCGAATAGGTGGGGGCGGGTTCGCTGTAAGCCGGGCGCTGCATCTCGTTGCCGGCTGTGCTGTTACCGCTGTAGCTGCTGCCGCCATAGGACGAATTGCCGTAGCCGCCGTTATTGCCGTAGTTCGAGCCGCCGTCGGTGTTGCGCTTGGAATCCGCAAAGTTGACGTCGTCCGCGACAATTTCAAAGGCCTTGCGCTTGTTGCCGTCCCGGTCGGTATAGGAACGCGTCTGGATCGAGCCGTGCACCGCCATCATCTGGCCCTTGCGGAAGTACTTGCATACAAATTCCGCGGTGCCGCGCCACGCGACGATGTCGATAAAATCGGTCTGGCGCTCGGCGCCGGACTTGACATAGGAGCGGTCGACGGCGAGCGTGAAGCTCGTCACGGCGACGTCGCTCGGGGTGTGGCGGAGTTCGGGGTCGGCCACCAGTCTGCCCATAACAACTGCGACATTCAACATAGGTAACAACTCTCTTTCGTTATGCCAAAAAACTTATTCTGCAGCGGATTCTTCCTTGGCGTCGACGGCCTCGGCTGCAACAGCCTCCACGTCGATCGGCTTCGGCTCAGCGGCCTTGCGCGGCTTCGCAGCAGCGTTTGCAAAACGCGGGTCCTTCTTGATGATGATGGAACGGATGACGCCGTCGGTGATCTTGTAGCGTCTGTCCAGCTCAGCCGTGAAGTCCGGCGTGCTCTCGAAGTTGATGAGGGTGTAGTAGCCCTCCGTCTCCTTGTTGATCGGGTACGCAAGTCTTCTCTTGCCCCAATCGTCAACGCCTTCGACAGTACCGTGTTCTGCAATCAATGCCTTGAACTTCTCAACCAGTTCTGCGCTGCCCTCCTCACCGAGCTTTGCGGAGAGGACGAGCACGGTCTCGTACTTGTTCTTTACCTCTGTCATGGTTTGCACCTCCTTTTGGACTTTGGCCCCGTACTTTAAAACGGAGCAAGGATTGTTTCCCGCGGCGCCGCACCGTCCAGCCCGCTTTTGTTTACACAAAAATAAGGCGCTGACTCGCGGCGGAGCGCGTCAACAGAGTAATTATACCATAAAAAAACGCCAAGTCAAGGGAAAATTCCCTGAACAAGGCGTTTTTTCTCACAGTGTCTTTGCGATTTCCTTCAGATAGGCCCGGAACGCGGCGCCGATCTCGGGGTGGTTCAGCGCGACCTCGACCTGCGCCTGCATGATGCCGAGCTTGTTGCCCATGTCGTAGCGCGTGCCCGTGAAGTCCACGGCGGTCATGCCCTCGCTGCGGGCCAGCTCGCACATCGCGTCGGTGAGCTGGATCTCCCCGCCGGCGCCGGGTGCGGTGTGTTCGAGGATATCGAAGATCTTCGGCGGCAGCACGCAGCGGCCGAGGATCGAATACAGCGAAAGGATTTTGTCCTTTGTGGGCTTCTCGATCATATCGGTGCAGCGGAACCAGTTGTCGCGGATCGGCTCGACCTTCAGCGAGGAATACCGCTGGATCGCCTCCTCGGAGACCTGCTTGACGCCGACGACGCCGAGGCCGAGCGATTCATACGCCCGGATGAGCTGGCCGCAGGCGGGGTCTTCGCCGAGGATGACGTCGTCGCCGTAAAGCACGGCAAAGGGTTCGTCGCCGACAAAGGCCTTCGCGCAGGAAATCGCGTGGCCGAGGCCCTTCGTCTCCTTCTGGCGGATGTAGCAGATGTTGGCGAGGTGGGCGAGCCCGACGACTTCGTCGTACATCGCCTGCTTGCCGCCGGCGAGCAAGCGTTCCTCAAGCTCCGGCGCGCGGTCGAAATGATCCTCAAGCAGTTCCTTGCCGCGGTTCGTGATGATGAGAATGTCCGTGATGCCGGCGCGCACCGCCTCCTCCACGATGTACTGAATCGCGGGCTTGTCGACGATCGGGAGCATCTCCTTGGGCATGGCCTTGGAAGCGGGCAGTACGCGCGTGCCGAGGCCTGCGGCCGGGATAACGGCCTTTCTGACTTTCTGAATCATAGCGTTCCATCCTTGCATCCGGCGCCGCAGGGCGCCGTCATATTTTTGTGCATTCTATTATACAGGAACGGGGCCTGTTTGTCAAAAAATTTTCAATTCCGACAGAATGCTTTCCAGACGTCAAATGAAGAAGAGCGGGATCCACTGCGTGATCAGGTAACAGCCGAGCAGGCAGAAGGCCGCCGCGGTGTTGACGCCGCCGAGCGCGGAATAGGCCACCGCAGCGTCGCTCTCGTTCTGGCTCGTGCGCTTGATCTCCTGCACCGTGCGGACGCAGTGCTTCATATACATGCGGTTGCCGCGGATGCCGGAAAAGATCATGATGCCGAGCATCAGCGCGTAGATCAGCAGCGGCAGGCAGAACAGCAGGTACTGCGCCGGGTTGGCCGAAAAATACTGCGTCAGCGCGTCGATCAGCTGCAGGTAGGTCGCGTCGTTGTAGGAGATGCCGACGGTGTCGAGCGCGTCGATCATGATCGGGTTCACGATGAGGTAGGAAACGAGGCTCGAGCCGATCAGCAGAAGGAACATGATCGCGGTGAGGATGATGCCGGGCTTATACTGCTTCCGGTAGAGGAACCAGCCGCCCGAAAACAGGAACGCGGAAAAATTGAATTTGCTGCGTCCGTACGTGTTCGTGTTCTTGAACACCGCCATATAGTAGCCGGAGTTCTGCTGCACGAGCTTGCTCACGTCGCCGTAGGTGACGTTTTCCGCAATCGGCTCGGTCGGGTTGGCGCCGCCCATCGGGTCGAAGGCGATCGGCATGCCGCCGAAGCCGTGGTACGCGCCGCTCATCGGCGGCGGGGGCGGGTAGGCGCCCTGCCCGGGCGCGCGGTTCGGGCCGCTGCCGGCCGGCGGCGTGCTGTAGGCGCTGTTGCGGTGCGTTTCGGGCGTACCGGTCAGCGAAGCGTTGCAGATGCTGCAGAACAGCGCGCTGTGCGCGTTGAGCGTGCCGCAGTTCGGGCATTCCTTGTCCTTGATCTCGCTTGAGATGTCCGGCGCGCTCGGCGGGGGCGGAGGCGCCCAGCCCTTGCCCGCCTCGTGCAGATCGGTAAAGATGCATTCTCCCTTTTCCATATAGCATGCCCGGTGGTACGGCGCGCCGCAGGTGGGGCAGACGACAATGTCGTCGTTTTCCGTAAACGGCTTTTCGCACACAGGGCACTTGATTCCCTTGTAGTCCAAAATAATTCCTCCAAAATCTTTGCGATTTTCGAAAAACAACATATCTTTTCTCTATTTTACTACAATATGCCGAAAATCGCAATGCAGGGGCGATAAATTTTCAGACTGTTAATAATTCCGAAAATCCGCGCAAAAAACGGCGGAAGCCGCCCGCACTTTTCTGTTTACAAAGTCCGGTTTATCCGGTATAATATAGATAAATATGTGCAGCCGCGGGCGGAATGTACAGTGGTGCAGGTAAAGCGCCCGGGCTGATTCTTGTGTTTTGGAAAGGTAAATTCGGATATGCTGCAATTTGAAGAACTGAAGAGAGAACTGCATGAAAAGCAGGCCGCCCTCGAGGACCTCAAGGACGCGCTCGGCCTGGAGCGGCTGCGCGAGGAGGTCGAGATGCTCGAGAACAAGGCGGCGGAGCCCGGCTTCTGGGACAACATGGAAGCGGCGCAGAAGGTGCTGCAGAAAACGGCCGCGCTCAAGCAGAAGGACGAGACTTACATGAAGCTCTGCGCCCGCACCGAGGACGCGCTCGCGCTCGTCGAGATGGGCGACGAGGCCGAGGATCTCTCGCTGCTGCCCGAGGCGCAGGCGGAGATCGAAGCCATCACGAATGAAATCGAGACGATGCGTCTGACGACGCTGCTGACCGGCGAGTACGACAGCAAGAACGCGATCCTCACGTTCCACGCGGGCTCGGGCGGCACCGAGGCGCAGGACTGGGCCGAGATGCTGTTCCGCATGTACAACCGCTGGGCCGAGCGCCACGGCTTTAAGGTGACGACGCTCGATTACCTCGACGGCGACGAGGCCGGCCTCAAGAGCGCCTCAATCCTCGTCGAGGGCGAAAACGCCTACGGCTTCCTGAAGAGCGAGGCTGGCGTGCACCGGCTCGTGCGCGTCTCGCCGTTCGATTCGGCGGGCCGCCGCCACACCTCGTTCGCCTCGCTCGAGGTCATGCCGGAGATCGACGAGGACCTCAGCGTCGAGATCAACCCCGACGACATCAAGATGGAAGTCTACCGCGCGAGCGGCGCCGGCGGCCAGAAGGTCAACAAAACGTCCTCGGCCGTGCGCCTGATCCACATCCCGACGGGCATCGTCGTCTCCTGTCAGGTGGAGCGCAGCCAGTACCAGAACCGCGACGTCGCGATGAAGATGCTGATCTCGAAGCTCGTCGAGATCAAGGAGCGCGAGCACCTCGAAAAGATCTCGGACATCAAGGGCGAGCAGAAGGAGATCACCTGGGGCAGCCAGATCCGCTCCTATGTGTTCATGCCGTACACGCTTGCGAAGGATCACCGCACCGGGTGTGAAAAGGGCAACATCAACGCCGTGATGGACGGCGAGATCGACGAATTCATCACCGCGTACCTCAAGGCGCTGAGCCAGGGCACGCTCGGCGAAAACATCGAATAAACGGCGGCCGGCAGGCCGGCTGACGGAAGCGGCGCCTTCGGGCGCCGTTTTTTTGCAAAAAATTTGCAGGTGAAAGGAAAATTTAAGGGGATTCTTTATTTCTTTTTGCGGAATACTGTGGTATACTGAATTCCAAGGCCAAAATTTTAATTCTGTAAATTGGCCGGATGCCGCTGGCTTTCCGGTATTCTCCGGGAAGCGAACAGCCCCACGCGGTGAAGCGCCGCGTGCGATCGCTGAATCATGCAAGCGCGCATGGTAGAAAGGATGGTAAACCATGAACACAGACACGAAAACCTTTGAAACGTACGAATCCGAGGTGCGCTCCTACTGCCGCAACTTCCCTGCGGTGTTCACCACCGCAAAGGGGTCGATCCTCAGCGACGAGGACGGCCGGCAGTATATCGACTTTTTCTGCGGAGCCGGTGCGCTGAACTACGGGCACAACAACCCGTACATTAAAAAGCGCATCATCGACTACCTCGAGCAGGACGGCGTCCTGCACGCGATGGATATGTACACCGCGCCGAAGCGTGCGTTCATCGAATATTTTGAAAATGAGATCATCCGGGCCCGCGGTCTCGATTATAAGATCCAGTTTGTCGGCCCGACGGGCACGAACGCGGTCGAAGCGGCGCTGAAGCTGTCTCTTATACACATCTCCGAGCCCAC
Source organism: uncultured Oscillospiraceae bacterium (assembly GCA_900552925.1). Taxonomy (GTDB): domain Bacteria; phylum Bacillota; class Clostridia; order Oscillospirales; family Acutalibacteraceae; genus Hominenteromicrobium; species Hominenteromicrobium gallistercoris. Next base: position 19 of record USBH01000105.1, on the reverse strand, counting down.
GAGACTGCAGCTAATCTCG
>USBH01000104.1 GCA_900552925.1 uncultured Oscillospiraceae bacterium | reverse complement strand
ACGAGATTAGCTGCAGTCTCGTGGGCTCGGAGATGTGTATAAGAGACAGCGCCAGAATAATACCGGCCACAAGGCCGATGCCCGCCACGATCAATACCGGAATCAGAATTTCCATACTCCATTATCCTTTCATAACTCAGATGCGCCTCAGGCGAGCAGGCCGTCCACGATGCCGTTGAAGCCGAGGAACGAAACCGCCACAAGCGAGGCGGCGATCAGCGTGATCGGCAGGCCGCGCAGGAACTTCGGCACGTCGCAAAGCTCGAGCCGCTCGCGCACGCCGGCGAACAGCACCATCGCGACGAGGAAGCCGACGCCCGCGCCGAACGCGTTGACGAGCGACGCGACGTAGCCGAAATTCGCATCCGCCGCGCCCTTCTCGAGCACCAGCATCGTGACGCCGAGCACGGCGCAGTTCGTCGTGATGAGCGGCAGGTAAATGCCGAGCGCATTATACAGCGGCGGCATGTATTTGCGCATCATGATCTCGAGCAGCTGCACGAGCGCCGCGATGATCAGGATGAAGACGATCGTCTGCAAATAGCTGAGATCGTTCGGGACGAGCACGTAGGTGTACACCGGCCAGGTCACCGCCGTCGCGATGACCATGACCGCCGTGACCGCGCAGCTCATGCCGACGGCCGTGTTGAGCTTCTTCGACACGCCGAGGAACGGGCAGATGCCGAGAAATTTATTCAGGATATAGTTTTCGGTGAGGATCGCGGCGAGAAAAACGCCGACAAGAAATCTCAGGTCCATTACTTCTCCCCGCCCTCCTTTTCACACTTTTCCTGCACCTTCGAGCAGGAGGCCGCCAGCGGGCACGAGGCGCAGCCCATCGTTTCGGGCGCCTTGCCCTCCTCGGAAAGCTTGCCCGCAATCGCGACCAGAATGCCGAACACGAAGAAGCCGCCCGGCGGGAGCAGGAAGATGATGATCGGGTCCATAAAGCCCGAGAGCACGGGCAGGCCGAACACGGTGCCTGCGCCGAGCAGCTCGCGGATGATGCCCATCGCAAGCAGCGCCGCCGTAAAGCCGACGCCCATGCCCAGGCCGTCCACGATGCTGGGCAGCACGGGGTTCTTGCTCGCGAACATCTCCGCGCGGCCGAGAATGATGCAGTTGACGACGATCAGCGGCAGGAAGACGCCGAGCGCCTCGTCGAGCGACGGGACGAACGCCTTGACCAGAAGCTGCACGATCGTGACAAAGCCCGCGATCAGCGTGATGTACGCCGGGATGCGCACCTTATCGGGAATGACCTTTTTGAGCAGGGAGATCGCCGCATTCGAACAGACAAGCACGAACGTCGTCGCGAGGCCCATGCCGATCGCGTTCGACGCCGCCGTCGTGACGGCCAGCGTCGCACAGGTGCCGAGCACGAGCCGCAGCACGGGGTTCTCCTTGATAATGCCTTTAGTGAACTCCTGTCTCAGATTCTTTGCCATCTCATGCGCCCCCCTTTATGGCATTGTACTGCTCGATCGCCGCATTGACGGCGTCGGTGACGGCGCGGCTCGTGATCGTCGCGCCGGTCAGCGCCTCGACTTCGCCCGCTTCGGGCGTTTTGTTCTTCACAAGCGTGATCCCGTTTTCCGGGACCGCCTGCTTGTACTGGTCCGTAAACGAGGCGCGCTCGGCGTTTGCGCCGAGGCCCGGCGTCTCCTCATGGCTGAGGATCACGACGCCCGTGATGCTGCCCGCGGTGTCGATGCCGGTCATGACCCGCACCGTGTCGCCGTAGCCCTTCGCCTCGGTCTCGAACACGTAGCCGACGACTTCGCCGCCGCGCGTGCCCGTGTAGCAGCCGTCCGTCTCCTCAAACGCATCGGCCTCCGAAAGGACGATGCGCCGCGACTCCTCCGCGGTGATCTGCGCCTGCTCGGCGATCCTGTCCTTCGTCAGCATATTGGTGCCTGCAAGCAGCGCCGTGACGACGAGGCAGATCACAAAAAGCGTGAGGGCGGGTTTCAAAACCGCACTTGCATTCAGCTTCATTTCGCACCCGCCTTTCCGGCCTTCACCTTGCCGAAGGCCCGCGGCTTCACGGCGCGCTCGATCAGCGGCACCATGATGTTCATCAGAACGATCGAATACGAAACGCCCTCGGGCAGCGAGCCGAACTCGCGGATCAGGATCGTCAGCACGCCGCAGCCGATTGCAAAGACGATGCGGCCGCCGAAGTTGATCGGGCTCGTCGTGTAGTCGGTCGCCATAAAGATCGCGCCGAGCAGCAGGCCGCCCGAAAGCAGGTCGAAGAGCGGGTCGCGACCGAGCAGCAGCGAGAGCACCGCCGCCGTCGCGAGGTATGTAACCGGGATCACCGGGCTGATGACGCGCCGCGCGACGAGGTACACGCCGCCGATCAGAAGCGCCAGCGCGCACGTTTCGCCGAGGCAGCCGCCGGTGTTGCCGAGGAACATGTCGAGATACGAAGGCAGCGCCTCGCCCGTGCCCTCCGAGAGGATGCCGAGCGGCGTCGCCGTCGTCATCGCGTCGAAGTAGCTGTGGTCCATCGGGGCGGTCCAGGCGGTCATCTTCGCCGGGAACGAATTCATCAGGATGATGCGCGCGGTCAGCGCCGGGTTCACGAAGTTCTGCCCGATGCCGCCGAACATCTGCTTGACGACGACGATCGCAACGACGCCGCCGAACGCCGCGATGAGCGGGTTGATCGAAACCGGCAGGTTCATCGCGAGCAGAATGCCGGTGACGACGCAGGAGAGGTCGCCGACGGTCTGCCGCCGCTTCATCACGACACGCGAGAGGTACTCGCTCAAAATGCACGACGCGACCGTTGTGAGGATGATGACCGCCGCGCGGAAGCCGAAAATGATCACCGAAGCGATCATGGCCGGCGTGAGCGCGATGATGACGTCCAGCATGATGCCGGCGGTCGTGTCCTTCGCGTGGAAATGCGGCGAGGACGAGACAATCAGTTTATTCATTTCTTTGCACCGTCCTTTTTCACATAAAACTTGCCGAGGCGGATCGCCTGCACGAGGCGACGGCCCGCCGGGCACGAATACGCGCAGCAGCCGCACTCCATGCAGCTCATGATGTCGAGCGATTTCAGCATCTCCACATCCTTGCGCTCGGCGTATTTTTCAAGCCGCGTCGGCAGCAGGTGCATCGGACATGCCGCGACGCAGCGGCCGCAGTGGATGCACTCCGTCGGCTCCATAAGCTGCGCTTCGCGCGCGCCGAAGGCCAGAAGGCCGTTGTTCTGCTTCAGAACGGGCAGCTCGTCCGACGTGACGGCGACGCCCATCATCGGCCCGCCCATGATGATCTTCTTCGGCTCTTCGCGGTAGCCGCCGCAGAATGCCATGACCTCCGCGATCTTCGTGCCGACCGGGACGATGACGTTCTGCGGGTTCTGCACGGCGCTGCCGTCGACCGTGACGCGCTTGAGCGTCAGCGGCATGCCGGTCTTCATGTAGCTGGCGAGGAAGGACACCGAGGCGATGTTCATCACGAGGCAGCCGACGTCGGCCGGCAGGCCGCCCGCCGGCACCTTGCGCCCCGTGCAGGCCTGCACGAGCACCTTTTCGGCGCCCTGCGGGTACATGGCGCGCAGCGGCAGGATGCGCACCTCGTCGTTCGGGTCGAGCTCCCGGTTGTCGGCGATCTTCCGCAGCGCCTCGATCGCGTCGGGCTTGTTGTCCTCAATCGCGATCAGCACGCGGTGCACGCCGAGGATCTCCTTGATCTTGTACACGCCGTACAGCACGTTTTTGCCGTTTTCGAGCGCCTCCCGGTGGTCGGAAGTGATGTACGGCTCGCACTCGGCGACGTTGACGATCAGCGTGTCGATCGCCTTGTCGTCCGGCACATTGAGCTTGACATGCGCCGGGAAGCCCGCGCCGCCGAGGCCCACAAGGCCGGCGTCCCGCGCGGCCTGCGCGAGCTGCTGCTTCGTGCGGATCTCCGGCGGCGGCGCAATCGCGGGGTCGCGCTCCATCAGGCCGTCGGAGGTGATGACGACCGCATCCGCCATCTGGCCGCCGGGCATCATCACCTTCGCGATCTCCTTCACGGTGCCCGACACGGACGCGTGGATCGGCGCCGAAACATAGGCGTCGCTGTCCGCGACCTTCGTGCCGACATAAACATGGTCGCCCTTTTTCACAATGGGAACGCACGGCGCGCCGATATGCTGCGTCATCGGCAGCGTGACCTCGGCAGGCGGCGGCATGACGCGCGTTTCCATATGCGCCGTATTCTTATGATGCGGCACGTGCGCGCCGCCGTGCGTGCGGTACGGGCGCTTCGGAAAAGTGATTTCCATCTTCCTTCGTCCATCCTTTCTGAATCTAAAAAACGGACTTTGCCGGCGGATACCGGCAAAGCCGAACACGGCGCAGCGCCTTCAAGGCCGAACTGCACCGCCCTGCGGCATGGCTGCCCGCTGTCCGGGTGCCCGCCTTTGGGACTTTCCTCATTCTATCACGGTGCCCCGCGCTTGGCAAGAGCGAACGCGGCAAAAGCACGGCAAAAATTACAAAATGCGGCGCGATCCTACGCAAAGCGCCGGCGCGGCGAAACCGAGCCGGATTCGTACTCCTCGCGCAGGATCGAATAGTTGACCTCGTCGAAAACGCGGCCGTCGAAGCGCTTGAACGCGTACGGCGTCACGCCGTCGAACAGAAAGCCCGCGCGCTCGATCACGCGCCGCGACCGGTCGTTCTCCGTGAAATGCCCGATCGCAACGAGGTCGACCTGCATCACGTCGAACGCATTGCGCACCATGCTGCGCAGCGCCTCGGTCATGTAGCCGTTCCCCCAGTAGCGCCGGGCCAGCTCGTAGCCGATCGAGATGCTGTGCACGTTGTAGCGGGAATTGTCGCGCTGGTACTTGATTTTCCCGACGATCTCGCCGGTGCTTTTCAGCGTGATCGCATAGGCGTACGGGTCGTTGACCGAGCGGCGCAGCTCCGCGCGCGCCTCGTCCGCCGAGAGCACGGGCTTCGAGCCCGCCGCCATCATGACCTCCGGGTCGGCCGCGAACAGCAGAAAACCCTGCATGTCGTGCATCGACCACGCGCGCAGCCGCAGCCGCTCCGTCTCGATATCCGCACCGCGTTCCCAGAAATTCCTCACAACCGCACCCCCTCAGGCAGAATGAGCCGCAGCGCGCCGGGCATCACGGTATACGTTTCGCGGCGCGTGCGCACGCAGTTTCCGTCCATGTTGCTGACCATTTCGGCCGTGCTCTCGATCTCGATCCGCGTGCCGCGCCGGTAGACGAGCAGGTCCGCAAAGCGCGCGTCGTCGATGTGCTCGCCGCGCTTGTAGCGGCCGACGAGGAACGGGATCCGGTAGTACGGCGGCCGGCGGATCAGCACGAAGTCGAGCAGGCCGTCCGCAAGCTGCGCCTTCGGCGCGCCGCAGTACCCGCCGCCGTACCAGCGCCCGTTCCCCGCGAGCGCAAACATGAACTCCCCGCTGTGCCGCTCGACCGCCCCGTTTTCGTCCGTGATCGTCACGGTCATCGGGTCGGCCAGCTTGCCGAAAAAGCATTTCGCGAGCGAAAGCGTGTAGGCCAGCTCGCCGCTCACCGCCGGCAGGTGCTTGTAGCGCGTCATCTCGTCGGCGACCTTCGCGTCGAAGCCGAGCGAGCAGATGTTGACCGCGTCGCCGTGCTCGGTGCGGATCATATCGATCGGCACGGCCGTGCCGCGATGCTGCCGCTCGAAATTCATGAAAATCTCCCTGCCGCCGAGCGTGCGCACAAAGTCGTTGCCGCTGCCGCACGGAAAGACGCCGACCGCCGCGTTTTCGCAGTTTGCGGCGCCGCGCACGACCTCGAGCAGCGTGCCGTCGCCGCCGACGGCCCACAGGCGCACCGGGCCGCCCTGCGCCGCAGCCTCGCGCGCGAGCGCCTCGCCGTGGCCCTCGCGCTGCGTCAGGCAGAGCGCATAATCCCCGCCGTGCGCCGCGTGGAACGCCTTTGCGCGCTCCATGAAGAACACGGCCGTATTTTTCTTTCCCGCCTTCGGGTTGATGATATAAACCTGTCTCTTATACACATCTCCGAGCCCACGAGACTGCAGCTAAT
>USBH01000103.1 GCA_900552925.1 uncultured Oscillospiraceae bacterium | reverse complement strand
GTGACAAGGTTCACGCCGAGCATGCCCTGCCCGTCCGGCATGCCGGAAAGGCGCATCGCGTCGCTGACGACGCAGATGCGGCCGGGCATCTGCCGGAACGCCGTGCGCACGACGGCCGGATGGATGTGGATGCCGTCGCAGATCAGCTCGCCGCAGACGGTATCGGTGTCGAACACGGCGCCCACAACGCCCGGCGCGCGGTGCGTCATGCCGGACATCGCGTTGAAAAGGTGCGTCGCGTGCGTTGCGCCGCGGCGGAACGCCGCCTTCGCGCCGTCGTAATCGGTGGCGGTGTGCGCGACCGAAACCGTGCACAGCTTGGACGCCTTCTCGATAAAGTCGCCGCGCACGTCGCACTCCGGCGCAATATCGACGAGCCGGATGATGCCGCCGCAGCCGTCGTAGAACGCCTTGAACACGTCGAAATCCGGCGCCTGGATGAATTCGTCGCCCTGCGCGCCCTTTTTGGCGGGCGAGATGAACGGCCCCTCCATATTGACGCCGACGATCCGCGCCCCCTCCTTGTCCGCCATGCAGCTGCGGACGGTCTCGAGCGACTTTGCGATCTCTTCATTCGAGACGGTCATCGTCGTCGGGCAGAAGGCGGTGACGCCCTTTGTCAGCAGGAATTTCGCCATTTCGCGCAGCCCGTCCGCATCGGCGTCGCAGGTATCGGCGCCGGCGCCGCCGTGGACATGGATATCGACAAAGCCGGGCACGATCGTGTAGCCCGCGCAGTCGACGACGAGATCCTGCTCCGTATAGGAGAGCGTATCCGCAAGGCGGACGATCCGCTCGTCGTTGATCTCGATATCGGCTTTCCGCAGACGGAAATCGCCGTCCAGAATTTGTGCGTTGATAAAAATCATCTGAATCACCAATCCTTGTCTTTTGAAGTCCGGGCCGAAGCCGGTCCGCGGAACGGCCGCAGCTCTATCGTTTCAGGCGCACACCGCCTGTTCAGAGCATATCGAGCAGCACCAGCAGCGTCACGCCCGGCACGCCGAGCGCCGCGGCTGCCAGCAGGCTCAGCCGGTTCACCGGCATGGCGACGCCGGTGTACGGCTCGAGCAGGTACAGCGCCGCAAGCGCGCCGAGGCCGAGCAGCGCCGAGCCGAGCAGCGTTTTCAAAAACCGCATAGAAACTTCCCCTTTGCCTTTTTTAGAGAACCGAAGCCTCCGGCTTCCCTAAACTATATGCGGGCAAAGGCGGATTTATCGCATCAGGCCTGCGCTTCCTTTTCGAGGTCCGGCAAAAAGTCGACCTTGCCGGTCGCGACGTACGCCGAGGCCACGATGATCGGCAGCTCCGTGCCGATCGTCAGCTCGCGCTTCGCGCTGCGGTGCGTGATGAGGCCGTCGAAGACGAACTCCTCGCCGGTGAAGCTGTCGAGCGAGACGAAGCCCTCGACGCTGTTCTCGAGCCGGACGAAAATGCCGCGCTGCGTCACGCCGCTGACGACGCCGTCGAAGTGCTCGCCGATGTGCTGGCTCATGTATTCGGCCATGTAGCAGTCCTCGGCGTCGCGCTCCGCCATCAGCGCGCGGATCTCATTCTGCGAGGATTCCCGCGCGGAGGTCTCCGCAAACGCGCTGTAGCGGCGGCGGATCTCCTCCACCGGCATCCCGCCGACAAACGCGGAGAGAATGCGGTGAATCGAGGTGTCCGGGTAACGGCGGATCGGCGAGGTGAAGTGGCTGTAGTCCGCGAGCGCCAGGCCGAAGTGGCCGGTCTCCTCGGTCGCATAGCGCGCCTTCTCCATCGTGCGCAGCAGCCGCTGGGAGACGAGCTGCTCGGTCGGCAGGCCGCGCACGCGGTCGAGGATCGCGGCGAAGTCCTGCGTCTCCGGCTTCGGCTTTTCGATCTCGCGGCACGGGACGCCGACGAGCTTCAGGAGCTTGATCAGCTCCTCGACGCGCTTCGGGTCCGGCGTGCCGTGCACGCGGTACAAAAACGGCAGCTTGTGGTCGAGCGAGAATTTCGCCGCCGCGATGTTCGCCGTGATCATCATCTGCTCGATGAGCTGTTCGGCTTCGCCCGAAACGCGCGGCATGATGTCGATACACACGCCGTTTTCATCGAGCACGAAGCGCGATTCGCCGCTGTCGAAATCCATCGTGCCGCGCGCCGAGGAGTTCGCCTTCAGAATGTCCGCAAGCGCCTTCGCCGCCCGCAGGGATTCCATGACCGGCGCATATTTTTCGAGAATCTCCGGCGTCGCCGTGCCGTCGAGGATCGTGTTGACCTCTTTGTACACGCCGCGCACCTTCGAGTTGATAATCGTCTTTTTGAAATCGTAGCCCGTGATTTTTCCGTCGCTGTCGAGCTGTACGAGCGCCGAAAACGCGAGCTTGTCGGTGCCCGCGTTCAGCGAGCACGCGCCGTTCGAGAGCACCTCGGGCAGCATCGGGATCACGCGGTCGGCAAAGTAGACCGACGTGCCGCGCACAAGCGCCTCGCGGTCGACCGGAGTATCCTCCCGGACATAGTGGGAAACGTCCGCGATATGGACGCCGAGCGCGTAGCCGTCCGCCGTGCGCGTGACGGAGATCGCGTCGTCGAGGTCCTTCGCGTCGGCGCTGTCGATCGTGAAGATCGCCTCGCCGCGCAGGTCGAGACGCTTTTCATATTCCTCCGCGGGGATCGGCGCATTGCCGACGTTCTCGGCGTGCTGCAGCGCCTCCGTGAGGAACTTCGTCGGAATGCCGTACCGCTCGATGATCGCATCCGCGCAGACGCGCGCGCTGCGGCCCGGGCCGAATACCTTCTGCACGGCGGCGCGCGTCCAGTCGCCGCGGTAGTCCTGCTCGAGCGAGACGAGCACCTTGTCGCCGTCCTTCGCGCCGTTCAGGTCGCGCTGCTGGAGCCTCAGATTGTAGCGGATCGCGTTGTCGGGGATCACCTCGATGCCCTCCGGCGTCACCGAAACGGTGCCGGTCGTCTCCGCCTTCTTGTGCTCCACGATGCTGCGCACGCGCCCCGCGGGGCCGCGCTCCTCCTTGCGGATGTCGCCGACGATGATCGTGTCGCCGACCAGCGCCCCCTTGAGCGCGCTGCCGTGGATGAAAATGTCCTCGCCGCCGTCGATCGGGCGCGCAAAGCCGAAGCTCTTCGAAAGCGAAACGAGCGTCGCCGTCACGTCGTCCTCGACCGGGATCAGCTTGACGTTGTGCTGGCGGTCCATCAAAATCAGCCGTTTGTCCTTCAGGCTGTGGAGCGCGTCGTAAAACGCGGTCTCGTTGGAGATGCCCGACTTGCGCAGCAGCCGCCGCGCGCCCCAGTCGTGTATCTCTTCCGCGCGCAGCGTCGCGAGGATCTTCTCCTCGACGCTGCTCATCACCGCGTCGCTCTTGTTTTCAAAACGGTTTCTTCTCTGAAAGCCCTGCTTTCTTCCGTCATTTCCCCTGTACTGTTTTGTCATCATTTTATCCCATCCAATTCCAAACATTCTGTGTCCTTTTATTCTGCCACAGAAAGGCGCCGAGTGCGCAAAATCTCTTTTAAATTTCTGTAAGTTTCAAAATTGTGCGTCATTGTGCGTCCAAAAGCCGTCTGCGTGCATCCCGGGCCTGCCGGGCGGCGCGGCGGCCGCGCGCGTCAGAGCCCCTGCACGACCGCGCGGTAAATGTCGCCGCGCTCGGCAAAGCTCTTGTACATGTCGAAGCCGGTCGCCGCCGGGCAGAGCGACACCACGTCGCCGGGCACCGCGCGGCTTTTCGCCAGCGCGACGGCCTCCTCCATCGTGTGGGCGTGCAGGATCTCCGGCGCGCCCGCGCGGTAGTTCGCGGCGCCGCGCACCGCCGCTTCGATCTTCCCGGCCGCCGCAGGCTTGAAGCCCGGGAGCGGCTTTTCGGGCGAGAGCAGCACGAGCGTCTTGACCTTGTCGCAGATCACACCGCCGAGCTCGTCGAACGGCACCTTCTTATCCGCGCCGCCCGCAATCATCACGATCTTGAAGTCATAGAGCGACAGCGTGCCGATCATCGCGCGCGACGGGCTCGTCGCGATCGAATCGTTGTACCAGCGGACGCCGTCGAGCGTGCGGACGAGCTCCATGCGGTGCTCGACGCCGCCGAACGTCCCCGCAACCGAGACGATCGTCTCCGCCGGCACATCGCCCCACACAGCCGAAATCGCCGCGAGGTAATTCTCGACGTTGTGCTTGCCGGGGATCAGAATATCCGATTCGCGCAGGACAAACGTGTCGCCGAAAAAGATCTCGCCGCTTTCGCTGCACCACGCGCCGTTCGTCCGCGCGCGGCGGGAGAAGAGCAGCGTTTCGCCGCGCGTTTCCGGCGCGCAGGCCGCGGTCAGCGCGTTGTCCGCGTTGAGCACCGTGCGCCCGAACGCATTCTGGTGCAGGAAGATGTTCTTCTTCGCGTTCACGTACTCGTCCATGTCCTTGTGGACGTCGAGGTGATTCGGCGAAAGGTTCGTGATGACCGCGACGTCCGGGCTGCGGCGCATCGAAATGAGCTGGAAGCTCGAAAGCTCGACGACCGCGACGTCCTCCGGCGCGATCTCCTCGATCTCCGGCAGCAGCGGGCGGCCGATGTTGCCGCCGAGGTGGACGGTCTTCCCCGCCGCCTTCAGCATCTCCGCGATGATCGAGGTCGTCGTCGTCTTGCCGTCGCTGCCCGTCACGGCGTAAACTTTGCACGGGCAGAGGTCGAAGAACACCTCCATCTCGCTCGTCACCGCCACGCCGCGGGACTTCGCCGCCTGCAGCTCCGGCAGCAGGTACGGCACGCCGGGCGTGCGGAACAGCATATCCTCGTCGATGTTCTCGAGGTAGCCCGCGCCGCAAATCAGCCTGGCGCCGAGCTGCTTTAAATGCGCGCCGTCCTCGCCGAGCGCCTCGGCCTCGCGCTTGTCGCGCACGGTGACCGCCGCGCCGCAGGCAATGAACTTCTCGATCAGCGGCAGATTCGTCCGGCCGACGCCGATGAACGAAACGCGCTTTCCCTTCAGCGCGCTGTAAAACTCGCTTGCTGTCATTCTGATGATCCTTTCTGTATCGGCTTAATGGAGGAAGGTCCTGTAATCCTCAAGGTTCCTGCGCAGCAGGTCCGGCGTCTGCAGGCCGTAGGGACAGCGCTTCATGCACTGGCCGCAGTGCAGGCAGTCCTCGATCTTTTCCATCTTCTCCTGCCACGCGGGGGTGAGCCAGTTTGCGGCCGGCGACCGGCGCAGCAGCAGCGACATGCGCGCGCACTGGTTGATCTCGATGCCCGCCGGGCACGGCATGCAGTAGCCGCAGCCGCGGCAGAAATCGCCGGCGAGCGAGACGCGCTCCTGCTCGATGAACGCGGCGAGCGCATCCGTCATCTGCGGCGGGTTGTCGTTGTAGGCGAGGAATTCGTCGAGCTCGCTTTCGCGCTGGATGCCCCAGATCGGCAGCGTATTCGGGAACTGCGCGAGGTAGGCGTAGGCCGCGTCGCTGCGCGTGATGAGGCCGCCCGAAAGCGCCTTCATGCAGATGAAGCCGACGTTCTTTTCGGCGCAGCGCTTCACGAGCGCCTCGTCCTTTTCGCTCGCCAGATAGCTGAACGGGAACTGCAGCGTCTCGTACAGGCCGGAATCCACCGCCTCCTCGGCGACCGCCAGCCGGTGGTTCGTGATGCCGATGTGGCGGATCTTCCCCTGCGCCTTCGCCTCGAGCATCGCCTCATACAGGCCGGTGCCGTCGCCGGGCTTCGGGCAGAACGCCGGGTTGTGGAACTGATAAATATCGATGTAGTCGGTCTTCAGCAGCGAAAGGCTCGTCTCGAGGTCCTTCCAGAAGCCCTCCACCGTCGTCGACGGCGTTTTGGTCGCGATATAGATCTGGTCGCGCACGTCGGAGAGCGCGAGACCGATTTTCATTTCACTGTCCGAATAGCTCCGGGCCGTGTCGAAAAACCGGATGCCGTTTTCAAACGCCTTGCGCAGCAGGCGCCCCGCCTCCTCGACGGAGACGCGCTGCACCGGCAGCGCGCCGAAGCCGTTGCGGTTGACTGTGATGCCTGTGCTGCCGAGCGTCATCGTTTTCATTAAAATCACCATCCTTATTTTTTGTGCCGGTCGGCGAAGCCGATTGCCGCTTTGCCCGTCGCGGCAAAGGC
>USBH01000102.1 GCA_900552925.1 uncultured Oscillospiraceae bacterium | reverse complement strand
TCTACACCGTCTAATTCGTCGGCAGCGTCAGATGTGTATAAGAGACAGCACCTGCGCCCTGCTCAAACGAGCTTGTGCACACAAGCGACCGCGCGGACACCCGCAGCGGCATGTTGCCGCATGCAGGCCCGGGAGTCTGCCAAAGCACGCGCGGTGCGCACCTGCGTCCTACTCAAACGAGCTTGTGCACACAAGCGACCCCGCGGACAATCGAGGCGGGCCGTGCCCGCCCGCTCAGCCGCGCGCGGGACCGGTGACGGGCTCGTCGTATTCGACGCCGAAGGTCTCGACCGTGACCTTCTCCATGACCTGATCCTCGCGGGGACGGTCCGACCAGTCGCGGGGGCTCGCGACGATCGCCTGCGCGACGTCGATGCCCTCGATGACCTTGCCGAAAGCGGCGTACTGGCCGTCGAGATGCGGCGCGTCGTCGACCATGATGAAGAACTGGCTGCCGGCGCTGTTCGGGCGCTGGCTTCTCGCCATCGAGAGCACGCCGGTCGTGTGGCGCAGGTTGTTCTCAAAACCGTTCATCGCGAACTCGCCCTTGATGCCGTAGCCCGGGCCGCCCATGCCGGTGCCCTCCGGGTCGCCGCCCTGGATCATGAAGCCGGGGATGACGCGGTGGAAGATCGTGCCGTCGTAAAAGCCTTTCTTGATCAGGGAGATGAAATTGTTCACCGTGTTCGGGGCGATCTCGGGGTACAGCTCAGCCTTGATCGTGCCGCGGTTGGTCTCAATGGTAACAACAGGATTCTGCATGTCTGTGGACTCCTTCCTAAATTTGTCCCGCGCGCTGTGCGGACGGGACAGCGTGCGATTTGAAGTATCCAATAGTATAACACAGATTTATAAAAATGGGAAGTGATTTTGCTTTGAAGCTGGTTTCTTGGAACGTAAACGGCCTTCGGGCCTGCATGGCGAAGGGGTTTGTCGACTTCCTGCAGGCGGAGGACCCGGACGTCATCTGCCTGCAGGAGACGAAAATGCAGAAGGAGCAGGCGGATTTCGACTTTCCGGGCTATACGGAATACTGGTTCTCCGCCGAAAAGAAGGGGTACTCGGGCACGGCCGTGTTCACGAAAACGGAGCCGCTCTCGGTTTCGTACGGGATCGGCCTTGCGGAGGTCGATGCGGAAGGCCGCGTGATCTGCGCGGAATACCCGGATTTTTACCTTGTCACCGTCTATACGCCGAACGCCCAGCGCGAGCTCGTGCGCATCGATTTCCGCATGGCGTTTGAGGACGCGTTCCGCGCGTACCTCGAGAAGCTGCACGAGAAAAAGCCGGTCATCGTCTGCGGCGACATGAACGTCGCGCATAAGATGATCGACATCAAAAACGCCAAGGCGAACATCGGCAACGCCGGCTTCTCCTATGAGGAGCGCGGCAAGTTTTCCGAGCTGCTCGCGGCGGGCTTCAACGATTCGTTCCGCATGCTGTACCCGGACCGCACCGACGCGTACTCGTGGTGGTCGTATATGGGCAGGGCGCGGGAGAAGAACGTCGGCTGGCGCATCGACTACTTCCTCGTGACCGACGAGCTTAAGGAGCGGGTCGAGGACAGCCGCATTTTGAGCGAGGTGACGGGCAGCGACCACTGCCCGGTGGAGTTGATTTTGAAATGATGGACTTCCGAGAGATGAAAACGGTGCATCTGCTGCTGCAGCCGACGGAAGACGGCTGGATCGTGATGCACAAAAAATACAAGACGTTTTACGGCTCGATCGCCTGTGCACAGACCGGTGACACTGTTCGGCTCACGACGGCCTTCGGGGAGAACGAAGCGCAGCGCGATGAAGCGTTCGAAGCCGCCGTGCGGGAGATCTTCCTGAATACCGATGTTTCCCGCGTCTGTTGTGACGATGCGGAAACGGTGCGCGATGTGTGGCAGGCGCAGGAGGCGGAGCGCTATGCGGCGCTGCACCGAACGGCGGCGGATTACGCGGATGTTCTTGGCCGGCCGGTGCACTGCGTGATGGACCGCCCGCTCGGCTCACGCCATCCTCGATATCCGGACATGCTGTATACGGTCAATTACGGCTGCGTGCCCGGCGTGATGGCCGGCGACGGCGCGGAGCAGGACGTGTACGTGCTCGGGCCGACGGCGCCGCTCGAGACGTTCGACGGCGTCGTGATCGCCGTCATCCACCGCTTCGACGACTGCGAGGACAAGTGGGTCGTCGCGGCGCCCGGCGCGCGGTATACGGCGGAGGAGATCCGCGCGGCCGTCGCGTTTCAGGAAAAATATTACCACAGCGAGATCCTGCTGTAAGGCGCCCGCGCGGTTTTCGGGAGATTGAAGATGCAGGAAGCACTGATGCAGCGGCTGCGCGCCATCACGCCGGAGGAGCGGCGCATTCTCGACGGCGGCGCAGTCGACAAAAACGCCTATACGGCCAAGGCCGTGTTCACGGTGGACAGTGAAAAAATGCTGGAGCGCGGGCGGCTGATCTCCGTGCGCGCGCACACGCGCTTCGCGCCCTTTCCGCGCCATGCGCACAGCTATATCGAGATCATGTACATGTGCTCGGGCAAAACCGTGCACCGCATCAACGGCGGCGAGCCGGTGACGCTGAACGCCGGGGAGCTGCTGTTTCTCGGGCGCGGCGCGTCGCACGAGATCGAGCGGGCCGGCATGGACGACATCGCGGTGAATTTCATCGTGCTGCCGCAGTTTTTCGACACGGCGCTCGAGCTGATCGGCGCGGACAACACGCTCGGCCGTTTCATCGCCGATTCGGTCAGCCGCGCGGGCGGGTCGGACTGCCTGCTGTTCCGCGTGGCGGACGTGCTGCCGGTGCAGAACCTTGTGGAAAACATGGTCTGGGCGCTCGTGCAGGAGACGAAAAACCGGCGGCGCATCACGCAGAACACGATGGCGCTGCTGTTCCTCGAGCTGCTGAACTGCACCGACCGGCTGGCCGCGCCGGCCGACGAGGGCGAGCAGAGCACGCTGGTGATGACGGTGCTGCGGGAGATTGAGAAGAACTACCGCGTCGCGAACCTGACCGAGCTTGCCGCGCGCTGCGGCGTGACGGTCTCGTACCTGAGCGCGGCGGTGCACGCGGCGACGGGCTCGACCTTCAAGGCGCTGCTGCGGCGCAAGCGCATGGAAAAGGCCGCGGGGCTTTTGAGCCGCACGCGGCTGCCGGTCGGCGACGTCATCGCGATGGTCGGCTACGAAAACACGAGCTATTTCCACCGCACCTTTTCGGAAATGTACGGCATGACGCCGCGCGAATACCGTCTGCGGCAGAGCGGCTGACCGGAAAGGCGGGAAAAATGCGGGATGAAACAAAGCGGACAGGAGGGAATGCGGATGATCGGGCTTTCGAAATCGCAGGCGCGGCGGTTTCTGCTTTTGAAGCACGACCTGCTCGGGCCGTACCGGTTCAGGGGGAAAAACGGCGCGCTCGAATACGTCCGGCAGGCGGGCTGCATCCAGTTCGACCCGGTGGACGTCTGCGGCAAGAACGCCGAGCTTGTGCTGCAGGCGCGGAACATCTGGTACGAGGACGGCGTGCGGGAGACAAAGGCGCTTCGCGCCAACGTCGAGCGCTGCATGCGCCGCTTCGCCGCGTTCAACGGCTGCGCGCAGCTTGCGATGCCCGGCGGGCCTGATGTTCCGGTTTAGCAATAGCAAAGGGAGGAAAGCTCTGCTCGGGCTTCCCTCCCTTTGTTATTCTTGTTGATTTTGGTCTATGGCATCCTGATATCTCCGGCCACATACACAAGTTTTTGTGTATGGAGAATTGATAAGCCCGCAACTGCATTTCCATCCGACAGGCTGAAAATACAGTGGTGGGTAGACATTTCGCTGTGGCTTTGTAAGGGCGACAATCAAAGCAAAAATGTGAAAGAAAAATCCCCATTTAAACCAGTTTTCATTATAACCTCGATTTATCACAACCTTTTGTACGACAATACCCCAAATGAGTCCCCAAGTCAGTAAGCAAATAATGATAATAAGTATATACCAGAACAAGAAATCATGTAAGTCACTATACATTTTTGCTGCCTCCTCTCGGTTCTGCACATAATTCTGATCTTTAACACAATAATACCTTTAAATTATGCTAAAGTCAAGAAAAAACTGATAATTAGCATTTTTTAGGTGAAGTTCGTGAAAATCTATGATTTTAACGGAAAAAAGAATATATGTGGAGAACGCGTTCACTTGGCGCGCCGCCGCTTGAGGCTGTCTCAATCGGACTTGGCGGCGCAAATGCAGGTGGCCGGTATCCTTATTGAGAGAGATAGTATAAGTCGCATTGAGATTGGAACACGTTTTGTACCGGATTATGAATTGCCGGTTTTTGCGAGTCTTTTGCATGTCAGTGTACCATGGTTGCTGGGAATTGAGGAGTAACAGTTCCATGAATTCGGCTATTCGCTCGACGGCGGCGCGGTGCAGCGGTATGCCTACCGGCTTCGGAGCGACGGCGGGGAGATCCGGGTGGAGGCGGAGGGCGAGCAGCTCCAAATGACGGACAATTGAAGAACACGAAAAAGAGCGCAGCCTCCGGTTAAGGGGCTGCGCTCTCGTTTTGTTCAGGCTTCGTTCCGGCCGCGGCGGTGCTGCTCTCCCTGCCCGGCGCCGCTGTGCGAGCCGGCGCCGTTTTGCTGTCCTGCGCCGTTCTGCGTGCCGGCCGCGTCGGGCGCGGGGGAGGCGGACGCGCCGCCGGTGGTATCCGCGTCGTCCTGCGGCGAGAGGGCAGCGATGCGGCTGCGGATCTCGCGCATCGAAAGGCCGCGCACGTCGTCCGGCGTGACGGTGGGGTCCAGCGCTTTCCACGCGAGGTAGGCCTCGTACTTCCGCACGCCGAGCCCGGCTTCGGCGGCCGCCTCGAGCGTTTCCGCGTCGGCGGCCTGGCAGGCCACGCCCGCGCAGCGCGTCTCGATTTCCGCGGTGATCGCCGCGCTCTTTTCCGCGCTGTCGGCGGCGACGGAGACGGCGGCCTCGCTGCTGTCCTCCACCAGCGCCGCAACGGCGTCGCTGTACGTTTGGTGCATCAGGTTAAGCGCGTCCACGGCGTCTTCCCCGCCGGACGAAAGGCAGGTGTAGGAGACGACGCGGTCGAATGCGTTGACCTTCAGCTCGACGGTCTCCCCGGCCTCCACGCTGATCGCGGCCACCGGCATCGAGTAAACGCCGTAGCCCGTCAGGGCGAACAGGAGGAGCAGCGCGCAGCACACGGCGGGGACGGCGCGGCGCAGCGCGGTGCGGCGGGCGCGCGCATACAGCTTTTCGTGCAGGAAGGCTGCGGCGCCGTCCTTCAGCGCTTCGTCGGCGCGCACGTCTTCAAAGGCGCGTTGAATCTTCTTATCCATCGGCATCATCTCCCAGCGATTCCCGCAAAAGGGCCTTGGCGCGCTTGAGCTGCGTGTAGACGGTGTTTTCGTTCCGGCGCAGCAGCGCGGCGATTTCAGAGGCGGTGTACTGCTCGTAATAAAAGAGGTAGACGACATCGCGGTACTTCGCGGGCAGGGCCAGCACGGCCTCGAGTACCTCGCGGTGCTCGTCCGTGCAGGCGATCTCGCCGACATCGTCGAGCGAGACGGTCCGGCTGCGGAAAAAGGATTTCAGCAGGTCCCGGCAGGCGTTCACGGTCACCCGGATGATCCAGGCCTTCTCGTGCGCATCGCTTTCGAACGCACCGGGGTAGAGGGCGTATTTCAGAAAAACGGTCTGAAAGATGTCCTCGGTGTCGGCGTGGTTTTTCAGATGCAGCATGCAGATGCGCCGCACGGTGTCCGCATACCGCTCGATGGCCTGTATGGCCTCCTGCTCGCTGCGCATGTTGATCCCCTCTTCAGCCTCAGCGGTTTCTGCCGCCCCGGTAACCGGTGCCGTCGCGTGCGGGCGTGCCGCCGTTCGGGCAGGCGGTGTTCGCGGAATCGGTATCCGCGCCGTTCCTGCCGCCCCGGTAGCCGGTGCCGTCAAGCGCGGGCACGCCGCCGTTCGGGCAGGCGGTGTTCGCGGAGTTGCCGTCCGCGCCGTTCCTGCCGCCCTGGTAGCCGGTGCCATCGAGCGCGGGCACACCGTCGTTCGGGCATAGGTCGTTCGGGCATTCGGCGGAGCCGCCGTTCTGGGCCCGGCCGCAGCGGTTTGCGCAGAGCCTGTCTCTTATACACATCTGACGCTGCCGACGAATTAGACGGGG
>USBH01000101.1 GCA_900552925.1 uncultured Oscillospiraceae bacterium | reverse complement strand
CTACACCGTCTAATTCGTCGGCAGCGTCAGATGTGTATAAGAGACAGTTGCTATACTATGCAAAAAGGAGGGGGAGCTCCATGCCGGTCGATATGAAGAACGTCATTGCCAGTACGTTCGCGACGATGGCGAAGCAGAAGGGGATTGATAAAATCACCGTCAAGGCGCTGATCGATGCGTGCGGCATTTCCAGACAGACCTTCTACTACCACTTTCAGGATATCATGGAAGTCGTCGAGTGGTCTCTGGAACAGGTCACGCAGGATGCGGTGGAGCGCAGCCTGCAGGCGGAATCGCCGGAGAAAGCCATCGGAACGCTCATTTCACTGGCGATGGAAAACCGCACGCTGATCCGCAGGCTGCTGGATTCCCAGCGGCACGAGCAGATTGAAAAGCTGTTCGTGCAGGCGACGCGGACGTACCTGCAGGCGCTCATCCGCAACAGGACCAGAAAGCTGCCCGTGCGCTACGAGGACATGGAGGTGGCTCTGGATTTCTGGGCGTTCGGAATATCCGGCCTGCTGCTCAAGTGCTGCGTCGACGAGCCGGTGGACGCGGACAAGCTGGCGGCACAGATCTGCCGGATGCTGCCGGAAAAAAAGTGAAGAAAACGCAGAATGATGCGCCGAAGCCCGGCGCATCATTCTTTTTTGTATGAATCCGCGGTGCCCGCTTACCCGGCGATCCATTTCTGCGCGAGGCGGGCGTAGTGCTTGTACAGGATGCCGAAGCGGTAGGGGTAGCCCGGCTTCCACGGCTTTGCCCGGCCGCAGAAGTGCAGGATCGCCGTGTTGTCGATCACCCAGTCCGCGTCCGCTTTGCCGGAGCTGCGCAGGCGATAGCTGTTGAAGTTGCGCGCGTCGTAATTCCATACGGCGTCGTCCAGCGGCAGGATCCGGTCGCCGTACATCGCGTTGAGGATGTCCTGGTCCGGCAGGAGCAGGCTCACCCGGTGCCCTGCGGAAAAGGCGAAGACCTCCTCGGGGACGATCTCCTTCCGGCAGGCGTTCAGGTCCATCAGCAGGACGCCGGAATTGTAGTAATCGCTGTCGGTGCCGAGCCGTATCCGGTTGACGTCGTTCGCGATTTCGGTCAGCCCCGTATGGGAGGCCGCGGCGAACAGGCAGCCCTTGAGGTCGGTCTCCCACAACGGGCGCAGCGAATTGATGACCAGAATATCGGGGTCGAGATACAGGATCCGGTCGAGGTCCTCCGGCAGCAGGTGCGGCGCGAGCAGGCGGTAGTACATTTCCTGCGGGTACCGTTTGGTTACCGGCGCCTCCTGAAAGAAATCGGCGCTGACCGGCACGGGGTACAGCGCGCAGCCGAACGCGTTGCACTGCTTTTCCACGCGCTGCAAGCTTTCCGTGGGGATGCCGCTGTGCATCAGGTAAAGCGCCCCGACGTCCTGCGGGCTGTTGATCGAGATCGAAGTCAGAAGCACCTGCAGCTGCGGCAGGTAGTTTTCATCCAGCGCCACCAACAGACGGATGGCGCTGTTTATTTTATCCGCGTTTTCCAATGTTGCTCACCGCCAGTACAAGATGGTCGATCCCGGCCAGCAGCAGGTAGATGCCGATCACGTAGCTGACCGAGAAAAGGGAAAGCATCGGGTTCACGATCATGACGAAACCCAGAATCAGGCCGAGAATGTTGACGATCAGCGTGCAGTAATAGTACCCCGACCCGGCCGTCAGCCGGATGACCGGCAGGTGGGTCAGGCGCGAGATGCAGTGCGTGATGAACCAGAGCGGGAAGAGGAGCGCCATGGCCCATTTGACGGCGTCCGGGTTAAACAGCAGCAGGACGCCCGCGAGGATGCTCAGAATCCCCGTTATAAGCGACACGACCGGGCCGAACCCCGTGTGCCTTTCGATTTTGACGTAAAACGCGATGTCCGCGATGCCTGTGACGACGGCGAGCAGCCCGTACACAAAGACGATTCCGGTCAGCGCGCTGGACGGCCGCGCAAAGGTGAAGATGCCGAGAACGACCAGGGCGATGCCGACGACCAGTTCGCCCCAGCCGAAAGCCGATCTGTTTCTCATTTTGAAAACCTCCTGTTATACAAATATAGATGAATATTGCATGTGCGTGCGGATCGCATCGGCGCCCGTTTGGGCGGCCGGCGCGGTCCGCGGTTGTCCCTCTGCGTATAGAATAGCAGACCGCGCACGGCGGGGACACTGGCAGTTTTCTCTTTTTGTCCTTACAGAATACGCGAAGTGTCAGTCTTTTTTACACATCGGCAGATCTGTCCATACACATTTAAAAAATTGCAAGTGGCGGGCTGCCGGGCGGTCTGGTATAACGGATACAGAACAACGCGGGATACCCGGGAAAGGAGACTTGCATCATGAAGTTCAGTCAGGGGATATTCGCGATCAAGCTGTATGAGCTGGAGCGGCAGTACGGCCATATGCAGAGCCGCCTGCGGCTCTGTCAGCAGGCGGACCAGCCGAAGATCCGGCAGGAGCTGCAGCGGACAGAGGACGAGTACAGGGAAAACGAGCTGCTGCTTCAGGAAAACGTGAAGGGCAGCCGCTCGCCGGCGGTGGCCGCGCTGGCCGACGCCCAGCTGCACTATTTCGAGACGGTCAAGCGGATTCTGGAGCAGGACCTGCCGGATTACCTGCACTGCGAATCCAGCTCCGCCGCAGAGGACAACGCAGAGGCGCTGGCGCTCTACGCGGAATACGCAATCGATTACGCGGCCCAGTCCATGCGCTATGCGCTGATTGCCGCGCTGAAAGCCATAGATCTGCAGATAAGTTCAGAAAAAAGGGAGGAAACAAACAATGAGGCAAAATAATAAGTGGATGATCTCCGCAGTGTGCTCCGGCGTCGCGCTGCTTGTCAGCTTGACGGCCGGCCTGCTCCTTCTGATGCGCAGGCGCAGGCCGGAAAAGGAGCCGGCCGGGCAGACCCGGGAAAACGAGAGCGAAGCGGCAGGTGCAGCAGGTGGATTACGGCACCTTCCTTGAAATGGCCGAAAACAAAGAGCTGGGACAGGTCGAGGTGCAGCAGCAGGAAAACCAGATCCTGTTCACGAACAAGGAAAACACAGCCATCTACAAGACCGGCATGATGCCCGACCCCGACCTGACCCAGCGGCTGGCCGACTCGGGCGCGCAGTTCTCCGGCGAGATCATCGAGCAGATGTCCCCGCTGCTGAGCTTCCTGCTGACCTGGGTGTTGCCGATCGTCATCTTCATCGGCATCGGGCAGTACATGTCGAAAAAGCTGATGCAGCGCGCCGGCGGCGCCAACTCCATGGCCTTCGGCATGGGCAAGAGCAACGCGAAGGTGTACGTGAAATCCTCGGAGGGCATCAAATTCTCCGACGTGGCCGGCGAGGACGAGGCCAAGGAGAACCTCAAGGAGATCGTGGACTACCTGCACAACCCGAATAAATACAAGGAAGTGGGCGCCTCGATGCCGAAGGGCCTCCTGCTGGTCGGCCCTCCGGGCACCGGCAAGACCATGCTGGCCAAGGCGGTCGCCGGCGAGGCGAACGTCCCGTTCTTCTCGATGTCCGGCTCGGAATTCGTCGAGATGTTCGTCGGCATGGGCGCCGCGAAGGTCCGCGACCTGTTCAAGCAGGCGAAGGAGAAGGCCCCCTGCATCGTCTTTATCGATGAGATCGACGCCATCGGCAAGAAGCGCGAGGGGCAGATCAGCGGCAACGACGAGCGCGAGCAGACGCTGAACCAGCTGCTGACCGAAATGGACGGCTTTGAGGAGAACAGCGGCGTGATTCTGCTGGCCGCCACGAACCGGCCGGAATCGCTGGATCCCGCGCTGACGCGCCCCGGCCGCTTTGACCGCCGCGTGCCGGTGGAGCTGCCCGACCTGCGCGGCCGCGAGGAGATCCTGAAGGTCCACGCGAGGAAGATCCGGCTCGCGCCGGACGTGGACTTCAGCCGGATCGCCCGCATGGCTTCCGGCGCTTCCGGCGCCGAGCTGGCCAACATCGTGAACGAAGCCGCCCTGCGCGCCGTGCGGGACGGGCGCAAGTCGGTGACCGAGGCGGATCTTGAGGAGAGCATCGAGGTCGTCATCGCCGGCTACCAGAAGAAAAACGCGATCCTGACCGACGGGGAAAAGAAGATTGTCGCCTACCACGAAATCGGGCACGCGCTCGTGGCCGCCCTGCAGAGCCACTCCGCGCCGGTGCAGAAGATCACGATCGTGCCCCGCACCTCCGGCGCGCTCGGGTACACGATGCAGGTGGACGAGGGCGACCATTACCTGATGAGCAAAGAGGAGATCGAAAACAAGGTCGCGACGCTGACCGGCGGCCGCGCGGCGGAGGAAGTCGTGTTCGGCTCCGTCACCACCGGCGCCTCGAACGACATCGAGCAGGCGACGAAGCTGTCGCGCGCGATGATCACCCGCTACGGCATGAGCGACGCATTCGACATGGTCGCGATGGAGACGGTCACGAACCAGTACCTCGGCGGCGACGCCTCGCTGGCCTGCTCGGCGGAAACGCAGACGCAGATCGACCGGCAGGTGGTGGCGCTTGTGAAGAAGCAGCATGAAAAGGCCAGAAAGCTTTTGACGGACAACCGGCAAAAGCTGGATGAACTTGCGGCGTACCTGTATGAGAAGGAGACCATCACAGGCGAAGAATTCATGTCGATCCTGAACGCGTGAGCCTGACGCGCGGCGGTTCGGCCTGCGGCTTCCCGCAGACCGGCCCGCGGCGCAAACTGCCGGCGCAGCCGGCCTGAAAAAGGCGTTCAAAAACGGCCCGCCCGGCTGCTGTGCCGGGGGGCCGTTCTGCGTCTTCTGCGGGACAAGCCTTGGCCGCCCGGTCAGATCGTGTCGTAATGGTGCGCCTGCTGGAGCATCATGTCCTTGACCTTCATCAGGCGGATCTGCGTGGAGCGCTCGTTTTCGTCGAGCTTCATCGTGATATACTTGATGTTTTCCTGCAGCTCCGGGATCATCACATGCTCGAGCGCGTTGACGCGCCGCCGCGTCTTTTCGATTTCCGCCGCCATGAGCTGGCAGGATTTCTCCACCTCGGCGAGCTTCAGCATTTTCGGAAAGACCGCGGAGAGCGAGCGGATCGCGTCGTCGAGGTCGCCGGTCGTGAAGGCGAAGCCGTAGGAGTAGATGTCGTTCGGGTCCGGCGTGCGCGTCTTGAAGTCGAAGTCCGGGATCTCCACGCTCATGACGTTCTGCGTGCCCGCGGAGATCGAGACCTCCTGCTTCGGGGCGAGCAGCGCCGTGTTCAGCATTTCGTCCGGCATGCCGGCGCGGGCCAGCATGAAATCGCCGTTTGCGGCCTTCAGCGCCGCCTCCACCTCTTCGCGCAGCGCCTTGTTTTCGCGCACGCGGTCGAGGAACTGGCGCATCAGCTCGTCGCGCTTATCCTTCAGCAGCTTGTGGCCGCGCACGGCCGTGACGAGCTTCTTTTTCAGCCGCGTGAGCTCCATGCGGGTGGGGTTGACCTGTGTGCCTGCCACCTTGCATCACACCTTTCCGTAGTACGCGTCGAGGAACTTGTCGTTGATGCGCTTGAGCTCGCTGCGCGGCAGAATCGAAAGCAGCTTCCAGCCGAGCGCGAGCGTGTCCTCGATGTCACGGTTCGTCGTGTAGCCCTGCGAGACGTACTCGGTTTCAAATGCGTCGGCGAATTTCGCGTAGAGCTTGTCGATGTCCGTCAGGGCGGCCTCGCCGAGGACGACCATCAGCTCCTTCGCGTCCTTGCCGCGCGCGTACGCCGCAAAGAGCTGGTTCATCGTGCTCGCGTGGTCGGCGCGCGTCTTGCCCTCGCCGATGCCCTTGTCCTTGAGGCGGGAGAGGGAGGGCAGCACGTCGATCGGCGGCGCGATGTTCTTCCGGTACAGCTCGCGGCTCAGGATGATCTGCCCCTCGGTGATGTAGCCGGTCAGGTCGGGGATCGGGTGGGTCTTGTCGTCCTCGGGCATCGTGAGGATCGGGATCATCGTGATCGAGCCGGTCTTGCCGTTCTGCCGGCCCGCGCGCTCGTAGAGCGAGGCGAGGTCGGTGTACATGTAGCCCGGGTAGCCGCGGCGGCCGGGCACCTCCTTGCGCGCGGCGGAAACCTCGCGCAGCGCGTCGGCGTAGTTCGTGATGTCGGTCAGGATGACGAGCACGTGGTAATTCTTTTCAAACGCGAGGTACTCCGCGGCGGTCAGCGCCATGCGGGGCGTCGCGATGCGCTCGATGGCC
Organism: uncultured Oscillospiraceae bacterium; assembly: GCA_900552925.1. GTDB lineage: Bacteria > Bacillota > Clostridia > Oscillospirales > Acutalibacteraceae > Hominenteromicrobium > Hominenteromicrobium gallistercoris. Next base: position 61 of record USBH01000101.1, on the reverse strand, counting down.
GGGTCGTTCGCGAGGTTCACGAACATGACCGTGCGGTCGAGGGCGCCGGTCTCCCGGAAGC
>USBH01000100.1 GCA_900552925.1 uncultured Oscillospiraceae bacterium | reverse complement strand
ACGAGATTAGCTGCAGTCTCGTGGGCTCGGAGATGTGTATAAGAGACAGGCCGACCACGCTGTGCGAGATGTTCCTCAAGGAAGTCTTCAAGCGCGGCTCCATCGAATCGCTCGACCACGAGACGCTGTTCACGATCCAGCGCTTCTTCGAGAACAACCTCAACGTCTCCGAGACCTCGAGAAAGCTGTTCGTCCACAGAAACACGCTGGTCTACCGCCTGGAGAAGATCAAGAAGATCACAGGCCTCGACCTGCGCGAATTCGAGGACGCCATCGTGTTCAAGGTGGCGCTCATGGTCAAGAAGTACCTTTCGAGCAATCCCTCGAAATTCTGATCGGGCATTACAAAAGGTTACAAAGGTTACAAAATAATTACGTATTATTCTTTAAAAGAATTAAAAAACAGAGCCTTGTTGGTATAATGAGAAAAGCCGACAAGGCTTTTGTTTTGTTTAAACCTGCGAAGAACCGGTTTGCCGGGGACGCCCCGCAGTGATTCATATCATCTCCAAAGGAGGACTACCCTTGATTGAGTTCCGCAATGTTTCTAAAGTCTACAATAACGGCACGGAAGCGCTGCACAATATTAACCTGAAGGTGGACAAAGGCGAATTCGTCTTTATCGTCGGCTCGAGCGGCGCGGGAAAAAGCACATTCCTGAAGCTCATCACCTGTGAGGAGCGCCCGAACGAGGGACAGGTCATCATCGACGGCCAGGACGTCAGCCATATCCGTAAGGGCAAGATCCCGTACGTGCGCAGAAAGATGGGCCTTGTATTCCAGGACTTCCGCCTGATCGACCACATGACGGTTTACGACAACGTCGCGTTTGCGATGCGCGTCGTCGGCGCTTCGCCGCGGACGATCAAAAAGCGCGTGCCGTACATCCTCAGCCTCGTCGGCCTGCAGCACAAGGCGAAGCACTACCCGACGGAGATGTCCGGCGGCGAGCGGCAGCGTGTCGGTCTGGCGCGCGCGCTCGTCAACAACCCGTCGATGATCATCGCGGACGAGCCGACCGGCAACATCGACCCGGCGCTTTCGTTCGAGATCGTCGACCTTCTGAGCGAAATCAACCGCCGCGGTACGACGGTGCTCATGGTCACGCACGAGCACTCGCTCGTCAAGCACTTCCACAAGCGCATCATCCAGATCCACAGCGGTGAAATCGTCGCCGATACGGCTGCGATCGCGAAAGAGCAGCACGAGGCGGCCACCATTTCGCAGGACACCGAGACCGTGGACCGCGAGGCGATTCGCCGCGCGAAGGAAGCGCGCCAGAAGGCGGACGCCGAGGCGCGGCAGTTTGAAAGCACGAGAGAGTTTTCGGCGACGGAGACCGTCCTTGCGGAGAATGAAGAGGAAGAGCCCCGCGAGGAGGCGTGAAACGCTTGAAAGGATGGGATAAGAATCTATGAAAATACATAATATCGGATACCTCCTCAAGGAGGGCTTCAAGAACCTCTGGAAAAACAGAACGATGAGCATCGCCTCGATCGGCGTGCTGATCTCCTGCCTGCTGCTGACCGGCTGCGCCGCGCTCGTCTCGGTGAACCTCACTTCGATGATGGCGTCGGTCGAGGGCAACAACAGCATCACGGTTTACCTGACGACCGGCCTGCCGTCGCTGACCGCAATCGAGATCGGCAACGAGATCCGCAGCATCGAAAACGTCAGCGACTGCACGTTCATCCCGAAGGACGACGCGCTGGCCAATATGATGGAGAGCCTCGGCGACGACGGCACGATTCTGCAGGGCCTCGAGGGCGACGACAACTTTTTGCCGGACGCTTACACAATTTCGATGTATGATTTGACCATTTATGACGAAACTATGGAACAGATTCAGTCAATCGAGGGCGTGGATCACTACACCGATTACGCCGACATCGCATCGAAGCTCTCGAGCATCGATGCGGTCGTCCGCGTGGCGAGCGTCGTGCTGATCGCCGTGCTCGGCGTTGTTTCGCTGTTCATCATTTCGAACACGGTCAAGGTCACGATGTTCTCCCGCCGTTCGGAAATCAACATCATGAAATCCGTCGGCGCGACGAACGGCTTCGTCCGCGTCCCGTTCATCGTCGAGGGCATGGTCATCGGCCTGATTTCGGGCGGCGTTTCGGTGGCGATTCTGCTGCTGGTCTACGACCAGGCGGTCATGGCGCTGTACAACATCATGCCGTTCCTCACGGCGGTCGATATCGATCCGTATATCGGCTACATCATTGCGGCTTACGCGATCGCCGGCGCGCTGTTCGGCCTGATCGGCGGCAGCATCTCGATTGGCAAATACTTGAACAAGGAAGGAGAGAATGCGATTGTCTAAGCATGGCTTCATGCGCAGCTTAGTCACCTTCTCACTTACAGCTTTGGTTTTGCTCTATTCCAACCTGCTTCCCCTGCCGTCCGTCCGGGCGGAATCCATTTCCGACCTGAAGGCACAGCTCGAGCAGCTGGATGCGGCGGAAGCGGAAAACAATGCGCAGCTTGAACGGCTGCGCGATGATGTAACGCAAAAACGCGCCTGCAGCGATGCGCTGCAGGCGCAAATCGATGCGGTCCAGCAGGACATCGACGCATTGGAAGAAGAAATCGCCGTGCTCGACGAACGGATCGGGCAGGGCGAGCGGCAGGCCGTGGCGGACGGCGCCGATGCGCTTCAGCCGTCTCTGCATGCGGTGAATCAGCCGGGCGGGGCCGCGTCCCTGTATATGGACAACGCAGTCCTGCTGAGCTACCTGCAGGAGAGTGGCTCGTCCGGCGCGGACGATACGCCCGAAACGGACTTGGCCGCGCTCGAAGCGCAGGCGGCGCAGGACACGGCCGACCGGGCGGCGCTTCTGGAAAGCAGAGCGTCGCTGGACGAAGCGCGCAGCGCGCTGATCGTGCAGTACGCGGAGAATCAGGCGCAGCTGACGCAGGCCGAACAGGAGGCGGCACAAGCCGAAGCGGAGGCTGCGCGCCTCGCCGAGGAAAAAGCCGCGGCGGCCGATGCGGTCGATGTGTGGTATGAAGCGTACCATGCGGCGCTGGAGGCGGCCGAAAACAACGCGGGCGGCGCAGGCTATGCGGCGGCATCCGGCTTTGTGTGGCCGATGCCCGGCTATACCTACATCACCTGCTACTACGGCGACGACGGGCACCGCGGCATCGATATCGCGGGCAGCGGCATCTACGGCGAGCCGATCGTTGCGGCGGCCGGCGGAACGGTCGCCTACAGCGGCTGGATGGACAGCTACGGCTACTGTGTGTTCATCGACCACGGCGACGGCTATTCCACCCGCTATGCGCACGCGAGCGCGCTGGCCTGCTCGGCCGGGGATACGGTCTCCGCCGGGCAGACGATCGCGTACGTCGGCTCCACCGGAAACTCGACCGGCCCGCACCTGCACTTTGAGGTGCTGCAGTCCGGCAGCACGACAAACCCGTTCGAATACTTTTAACGATAAAAACCGGCCTGTTCTGCAGGACCGGTTTTTTTCGGCATAAAAAAGAGGCTCCCGGCAGGGAGCTTTTTTGCTTATTTCGGGAATGCGCGGAATTCGTCGAGGAACCAGACCTTTTCTGCCGTAAACGTGCGGCCGTCGAGGTAGTTCAGGCTGCCGGCGTCGGTCCTGAAGCGGAACGTCAGCTTGTACGCGTAGAGCGCCTGATACGGAAAGCCGGATTTCTTGTTGTCGGCGTTTTTGCCGTACTTGCCGTCGCCGGCGAGCGGATGGCCGATCGAGGCCATGTGCGCGCGGATCTGGTGCGTGCGGCCGGTCAGAAGCTCGACCTCCAGCAGGCTGAAATCGCGCCGCGTCTCGAGCACCGTGTATTTGGTGCGGATGCTCCGGCTCTCGTCCGTCTTGCGGTTCGTGATGTAGACGCGGTTCTGGCTCTCGTTTTTCTCGAGATAGCCGGTCAGCGTGTCGCTTTTCTTTTCCGGCACGCCGCAGACGACGCACAGGTAGAGCTTGTCCATCTCGCGGTGCTTGACCTTCTCGTTCATGATGCGCAGCGTTTCCGCGTTTTTCGCGGCCATCACGATGCCGCCGGTATTGCGGTCGATGCGGTTGATCAGCGCCGGCGCAAACGCGTTTTCCTGCTCGGGGTCGTATTCGCCGCGGTCGTAGAGGTAGTGCTGCACGCGGGCGATCAGCGAATCGAAGTGGTAGTTTTCGTCCGGGTGCACGATCAGGCCCGGCTTCTTGTCGAGAATCATGATGTTCTCGTCCTCGTAAAGCACGCTGATTTTGGCCGGGGCCTTCAGGAAGTCGTACGCCTTCGGCGACTGCGCGAAGAATTCGTCCTTCAGGTACATCGTCAGCACGTCGCCGGCCTGCAGGCGCGTGGAGATCTCGCAGCGCTTTCCGTTCAGCTTGATGTCCTTTTTGCGGATCGCCTTGTAGAGCATGGACTGCGGCAGGTTCGGGTAGGATTTGGTCAGAAATTTGTCGACGCGCTGGTTAGCGTCGTTCGGCATGATGGTAACCTGTTTCAAGCGGCGTTTCCTTTCTTGTGCGTCCGCCCGAGCGTGAAGAAAAACGGCGGCAGGGAGACGACGATGCCGATCGCAATGGCAATCGCGATCGCGATCTTGATCGTTTCCATGCCGGTCGCGAGCGCGGCGGCGTTGTCGTTCATGAAAATATGGTAGCCTGTGTAGTAGATGCCGGCGCCGGGCACGATGGGGAAAATGCCGCTGATCAGGAAAATCGTCAGCGGCGCGCGGCGCACAAAGGAGAAGATGCGCGAGATGTACGCCAGGCCGAGCGCGGCGAAAAACGAAGCGAAAACGGTGTCCGGCTGAAAGTGCATGTAGACGATGTAGATCAGCCAGCCGACTGCGCCGGTGATGCCGGCAAAGGCGTACTGGTTTCGCGGCGTGTGGAAGATGATCGAAAAGGCGATGGTCGCGACGAAGGCGACGAGCGTCTGCACCGCCCAGTCGAAGAGAACGGCAGGCGTCATAAGATCGGAGCACCTCCCGCAATATTGAGATAGAGCATGACGACGGCGCCGACGCCGATCGCGATGCAGCCGCCAATCAGAAAGGCGTCGATCATGCGGATCGTGCCGCTCAGGTAGTCGCTGTTGAGAAAGTCGCGGATCGAGGTGGTCAGCGCGACGCCGGGGACGAGGCGGATGATCGAGCCGATGATGATTTTGTCGAGGCTGTCGCCGAGGCCGAGCGAAAAGAGCGCGACCGCGCAGAAGGCGACGAGCGCGCTTGCGGCGAGGTTCGTGATGAACTTCAGGGCGGTGCCGCGGTCGATGACGTTCAGGAAGATCTGCAGCACAAAGCCGCAGAGCAGGGCCGCGAGCGCGTCGAACACCGAGCCGCCGAACAGGTAGCTGAAGCAGGCGCTGCCGACGCCGCAGGCCAGCACCAGCGCCGCCGGATGGGTGTAGGGGATGTCGACGATCGCATGCAGCCGCTCGCAGGCCTCCGGGATCGAAACGCTGCCGCCCTCGATTTCACGCGAGAGCTGGTTGATGCCCGCGATGCGCCCGAAGTGGATCGAGGAGCCCGGAATGAACTTGAGCTTCGTCTCCACGCGCCGCCCGTTTTCCACGGCGTTTGCGAAAATCGCGTTGGAGAGCACATAAACATTGTACTCTTCGATGCCGTAGGCGTGCGCGACGCGCTCCATTGTCTCCTGCACGCGGAAGATCTCCGCGCCGTTGCGCAGCAGCGCTTCGCCCATCTGGAACGAAAGCCCCGCCGCGCTTTCCGCGGGTGCCGGTTGGTCTGCCATGCTCGTTTCCCCCTGTCAGCTTTGATTGGAACAAGTTTACAGCTTTTTGGCGGCGGTGTCAACCGCCTGCGGACAAAAAACGGCTGTCTGTCCGCTGATTTTACGATTTTCCGGCGCTGTTCTCCGGCGGCTTCTTCATCGTGAGCCCGATGCGGTTGCGGTCGACGTCGACGGAGAGCACCCAGACGGTCACGATGTCGCCGACCTTCAGCACGTCGGACGGGTGGCGGACAAACTTGTTCGAGATCTGCGTGATGTGCACGAGGCCGTCCTGGTGGACGCCGATGTCGACGAAGGCGCCGAAATCGATGACGTTCCGCACGGTGCCCTTCAGCTCCATGCCGACCTTCAGATCCTTGATGTCCTTGATGTCGCTGCGCAGCAGCGGGCTCGGCAGCTCGTCGCGCGGGTCGCGGCCGGGCTTCTCGAGCTCGGCGATGATATCGCGCAGCGTCGGGACGCCGATGCCGATCCGGTCGGCGAGCGCCGGGATGCCGAGCGCCTCGGCCTTGGCGCGCAGCGCGGAAAAGCCGCCGGCCGGCGCCTTCTGACTGTCTCTTATACACATCTCCGAGCCCACGAGACTGCAGCTAATCTCGT
>USBH01000099.1 GCA_900552925.1 uncultured Oscillospiraceae bacterium | reverse complement strand
TCTACACCGTCTAATTCGTCGGCAGCGTCAGATGTGTATAAGAGACAGCATCTGGCACATCGCGCTCTCGATGCAGGGCCTGACGAGCACCGACCCCGACGAGTGCCGCGCGCTGCTCGACATGCTGACCTCGACCGACGCGGGCACCGGCTTCATGCACGAGGGCTTCCACAAGGACGACCCGGCGAAGTTCACGCGCCCGTGGTTCGCATGGTCGAATTCGCTGTTCAGCGAGTTCGTGCTCAAGTGCCTCGACGAAGGCATCCTGTAAACCCGTAAACTGCGCACGCGCGCCCGGGCTTCCGTCTGTGCGGCGGCCCGGGCGCGCTTTGTTAGGAAAGGAGACCGTCATGGCAGATTTTCTCTCGCTCGGCGAAATGCTGATCGATTTCACGCCCGCGGGCCGGACCCCGGCGGGCATCCCGCTCTTTGAGCAGAACCCCGGCGGCGCGCCCGCGAACGTCGCGGTGCAGGCCGCGCGGCTCGGCGTTTCCGCCGGCTTCATCGGCAAGGTGGGGCGCGACATGTTCGGCGCGTTTTTGCAGCAGACGCTCGAGCAGAACGGCGTGGAAACGGCGAACCTGCGCTTTTCGGCGGAGACCGCGACGTCGCTCGCGTTCGTGCAGCTTTCGGAGAGCGGCGACCGCGATTTCAGCTTTTACCGCGACCCCGGCGCGGATACGCAGCTCCGTTTTGAGGAGGTCGACAAGACGCAGCTCGACGGCGCGAAGGTGCTCTGCTTCGGCTCGCTGCTGCTGACCGCCGAGCCGGGCCGCACGGCGGTGCCGCAGATCGTCGAATACGCGCGGGCGCACGGCGTGATCACCGCGTACGACCCGAACTGGCGCGCGCCGCTGTGGCCGGACCGCGCGACGGGCGTGCGGGCGATGCGGAGCCTGCTGCCGCTCGCGGACGTCGTCAAGGTTTCGGACGAGGAGCTCGAGATGCTGACGGACTGCGCGGAGATTCCGGCCGGGGCCGCGGCGCTGTTCGCGCGCGGCGTGCAGGCCGTCGTCGTCACGCGCGGCGCGAAGGGCTGCGTCGTGTGCACGCCGTCGTGCGTCCGGGCGCTCTCCACGTACGATACGCCGGTCGTGGATACGACCGGCTCGGGCGACAGCTTTTTCGGCGCGTTCCTCACGAAGCTGATCGAGGCCGGACAGCCGGTTTCGGCGCTTTCGGCGGAAACGCTGTGCGCGGCGGCGGACTTTGCGAACGCCGCCGGCTCGGTCTGCGCGACGAAAAAGGGCGCGATCCCGGCGCTGCCGGACCGCGCGGCGATCGAAGCGTGCATGCGGAGCGTGCCGAGGCTGGAGATCTGACGAAGAAAGGGGCGCTTCCCAATGCGGAAACGCCCCTTGTTTTTTGATTCCGGAAATTATGCGTACAGTTTTCCGGCTTGCCGATAGCAAAGACAAGCGAAATTTATTTTTCTGCGGATAACCGGCAGTTCAACTCATACAGTGCTGTTTTATTCGAATCCCAGGTCAATCGTGCCATGGCCTCTTCGTAGCTGAGCCAATCACAATCCAGGTGTTCATCAGACAGATTTATGTCGGAAATACATTCAAACGCGAAAGAATACTCGGGAAGAACATAAGTATCCTTTGCCCAATGTTTCCGATGGTGTTCCGAAATAATATCGGCAGGGATATATGCCATGGATTGCAGCGTTGTAATATTATCCACCTGAATTCCTGTTTCTTCATAAATTTCTCTGATTGCAGCCTCTGCCGGTTTTTCAGCATCTTCACCTCCGCCGGCAACAAACTGCCACTGATCATGATCTGAACGACGCAGGACACAAAACTGTATCGGCGTTCCTTTCCTGTATGGAATAGCTAATACTTGAAACGGCGCCCGCATTCTGATTCCTCCTCTAAACGGGAATTATCATCGCGCAACGGGAGATAATCCGGAAATCACGCTCCGGATTATCTCCCGTCATCCATATTGCCTTATCAGGTCATTGCGTAGCCCGGAAGCCCTTTTCTCTTGCCTGTTTTTATTCGCCGTAGGCCGCGGCCGCCGTCTTCAGCTCCTCGATGATCGAGATGTGCTGCGGACAGTGCGCCTCGCACGAGCCGCACTGCAGGCATTCGCCCGCCTTGCCGCCGTCCTTCGTCGCCTTTTCGTACTGGCCCATGTTGTACGGCTTGTCCGTACCCTCGAGGCAGCCGAACTGCTTGTAGCCGTTCAGCACCTTGAAGATCTCCGGAATGTTGATGTGCATCGGGCAGTCGTCCACGCAGTAGCGGCAGGCGGTGCACGGCACCGTCGGGATCGACTTCAGAATCTGCACGGCCTTGTCGAGCACCGCGTGCTCCTTCTCGTTGAGCGGCTCAAAGTGCTCCATGTAGGAGACGTTGTCGTCGAGCTGCGCCTGCGTCGACATGCCGGAGAGCACCGTGATGATGTTGTCCAGCCCCGCGCAGTAGCGGATCGCCCAGGAGGGGATCGAAAGGTCCGGGTTCTCGGCCTTCATCATGTCCTGCACCTCGGGCACCATCGCCGCGAGCGAGCCGCCCTTCACGGGCTCCATGATGACGATCGGCTTGTTGTGCTTGAGCGCGACCTCATAGCACTTGCGCGAGTGCACGTTGTCGTTTTCCCAGTCCGCATAGTTGATCTGCAGCTGGACGAACTCGGCCTCGGGGTGCTTCGTCAGCGCCTCGTCGAGCACCTCGGCGCTGTCGTGGAACGAGAAGCCGCAGTGGCGGATCTTGCCCTGCGCCTTCATCTTGAAGATGAAATCCCACGCGCCAATGCGGTCGGCCTTCTCGAATTTCGCCTTGTCCATCGCGTGCAGAAGGTAATAGTCGAAGTACTCGACGCCCGCGCGCGCCATCGATTCGTCAAAGATTTTCTGCATGTCGGCTTCGGTCTCCACCTCGTCCCAAAGCGGGAGCTTCGTGGCGAGCGTGAAGCTGTCGCGCGGGTAGCGCTTGACGATCGCCTCGCGCGCCGCGACCTCGCTCTTGCCGTTGATGTAGACATAGGCTGTGTCAAAGTAAGTAAAGCCCTTCTCCATAAACTTGTCGACCATGGACTTGACCTGCTCCATGTCGATCTCGTCGCCGATCATCGGCAGGCGCATCAGACCGAAGCCGAGCTTCGGCGTCTTGTCGCCGAGATAACCAGAATTCATAACAATTCCTCCTAAAGCATGATTTTATTGACTGTACACAGCCATCCAAGTATAATTATAAACAGTGCTTTTGTAAATTGCAAGCGGGAAGCGGGGGCAAACGCGTGAAAACGAAAGGACAGCGGATTTTTACGGTCGGAATCGCAGGATTTTCTCTGCTCGCGGCCGGCGTTTTCCTGCTTGTTGCGCAGCCGCCGTGTCTGATCCACCGCGTGACCGGGTACCTCTGCCCGGCCTGCGGCACGACGCGGATGCTCTCGGCGCTGCTGCACCTCGACTTCGCCGCGGCGCTGCAGCTCAACCCGTTCATGCTGTTCGCGCTCCCGCTGGCGGCCGTCTGGCTCGTGCTCGAAGCCGCGCGGTATATTCAAGGTAAAAAGCCGCTGCTGTACCGACGCTGGGCCGTCGCGCTCTGGGCCGCCGTGCTCTGCATTGCCGTCGTTTTTGCGGTCTGGCGCAATTTTCCGGCCGCTTGACAAGCGCCGTGCGGTGCGCTACAATAAAACATATTAAAACACTATGCTTTGTGCGGCGCAGGCCGCAAGGATAAAACCGGAAGCACGGACCGCGGCGCGGCAGGCGATTGCCTTTGCAGTGCGCGGCGGACAGCCTTTCGCCCGGCGGCGTGCGGGCGATGGCGGGCGGCCGGTGAAGGGGGAGATCATGATGAAGGAAAATCTGGTGGAACGGCTCGCCGAAGCGCGCAGCCTGACGGACGAGCAGTTCCGAACGCTGCTGACGACCGACCGATGGGACGCGGACCTGTTTGCGGCGGCGGACCGCGTGCGCCGCGCGCAGTACGGCACGGACGTGTTTATCCGCGGCCTGATCGAATTCACAAACTACTGCAAAAACGACTGCTATTACTGCGGCATCCGGCACGGCAACCGCAAGGCCGCGCGCTACCGCCTGACGCAGGAGCAGATCCTCGCCTGCTGCGCCGAGGGCTACGCGCTCGGCTTCCGCACCTTTGTCCTGCAGGGCGGCGAGGACCCGTATTTTACGGACGACCGCCTCTGCGCGATCGTCGCGGCGATCCGCCGCAATCACCCGGACTGCGCAATCACGCTTTCGGTCGGCGAGCGCTCGCACGAAAGCTACAGGCGGCTGTTTGAGGCCGGCACGAACCGGTATCTGCTGCGCCACGAGACGGCGGACCCCGCGCATTACAGCCGCCTGCACCCGGCGAACCTGCGCGCGGAGAACCGGCAGGCCTGCCTGTTCGACCTCAAATCGATCGGCTATCAGGTCGGCGCCGGGTTTATGGTCGGCTCGCCGTACCAGACGACGGACAACCTGATCGCGGACCTGCGCTTCCTCGAAAAGCTGCAGCCGGATATGATCGGCATCGGGCCGTACATCACGCATGCCGAAACGCCGTTTGCAGGGCAGAAAAGCGGCTCGCTCGAGCTGACGCTGCGCCTGCTCGCAATCCTGCGCCTGATGTTCCCCTACGTCCTGCTGCCCGCGACGACGGCGCTCGGTACGATCCACCCCGAGGGCCGCGAGCTGGGGCTCAAGGCGGGCGCGAACGTCGTCATGCCGAACCTCTCACCGACCGACGTGCGCGCGCTGTATACGCTCTACGAGAACAAGATCTGCACCGGCGAGGAGGCCGCGCAGTGCATCGGCTGCCTGCGCCGCCGCGTCGAAAGCGCCGGGTATCGGATCGTCACCGCCCGGGGCGACGTGAAGCGGACAAATTGAACAGCACGCAAAAAGCGCGCCCGTGCGGACGCGCTTTTCTGTGTATATATGGATTTATGCAGGGCGGTTTGCCGTGCGGCGCGGATCACCGCAGCAGGCGGAAGCGGCCGATCACCGGCAGCTCGCGGGCCCTGCCGGTCGCGGCGTTGACGATGCCGAGAATCAGCAGCACGAGGAAGAACAGGGAGAATACCGCCGTGACGAGCGAAAACATGGCCGGAACGACGGAGAGGAAGCCGCCGAAGATGATGTTGAGCAGGTTGCGCAGGATGCGCACAGCGACCGAGTAGGCGATGGAGCAGAGCAGGAAGACAAGCCCCTGATTCGCGTGGAAGCGCGCGAAATAGGAATGCCGCGCGCCGAAGATCGGCACCAGAATCAGAATGCCGAGGTAGGAGAGCGCGGCGAAAACGCGGTTGTCGGCGATGTCGCGCGGGTCATACTGGGCGGTGTAGTCGTTGGGCTGCACCGAAACGGTCGGCGCGCCGCAGACGGGGCAGCGAACCGTGTTTGCCGAAACGGAGCTGCCGCATTTTTTACAGTACATGATAAATCACCTTTTTCGGTTTTTGTCCGGGGCAGCTTGCCGCGCGCTTTGGGCGCTGCGCGGGCGGGAAAAAGGCGGCCCGCCTGCCGGTCCGGCAGTCCCTATTATAGCTGCTGGAAGGCGCGGATGCAACAGCCTGCGAAAAAAGTCAGAGAAAATTAAATTTCCGCTTGACAAATCGAAAGGGACACGCTATAATAGTCAACGTTCCGAAAAACGAATACGCGGACGTAGCTCATCTGGTAGAGCGCCACCTTGCCAAGGTGGAGGTAGCGAGTTCGAGCCTCGTCGTCCGCTCCAAAAAGCTGTGGATCTAAAGATCCCCAGCTTTTTTTTGCATTTTGGCTTTGCCTGTGGCCCGTCCGGCTGCAGATGCGCCGCCGGATTGCCGGAAAAAGCTGGAATTTTGAAGGATTGGATCGCCGAACATGCAAAAATGTCGGATTCCGCCGCCGAAGCGGTTGATTTTTTCCGCCGAAGGTGGTATCATAGTAAAACGTGCAGGAGCTTTCGCTGCTGCGCGGAAAACTCAGGAAAGGCGTGAACGGATGAGCAGCAGGATTACGGTGGTCTGCGGGCATTACGGCTGCGGGAAAACAAACCTTGCGCTGAACCTTGCGGTCGAGGCGGCTTCAAAAGGGCGGCGCAGCGTCATCGTCGATATGGATATTGTGAACCCGTACTTCCGCTCCTCGGAATACGGCCCCTTTCTGGAAAGGCACGGCGTGCAGCTGATCGCGCCTGTTTTTGCAAATACCACGCTCGACACCCCGGTGCTCCCGCCGGAGATCTACTCGATCTTCAGCATGGAGGACGCGGACGTGTTCATCGACGCGGGCGGCGACGACGTCGGCGCGACGGCGCTCGGGCGCATCAGCCGCGAGCTCGAGGCCGCCGGCTACGAGATGCTCTACGTCGTGAACCGCTACCGCATCCTCTCGACCTGTCTCTTATACACAT
>USBH01000098.1 GCA_900552925.1 uncultured Oscillospiraceae bacterium | reverse complement strand
CGAGATTAGCTGCAGTCTCGTGGGCTCGGAGATGTGTATAAGAGACAGGCCCAGAGAACTGCTGCTGCGGGTCGGGATCATCCTCCGGCGGTATTACAAGGCGGAAAACCCGCTGGTGCGGCTGGCCGGGAGCCGGATCGATTTCTCCCGGGCGGAAGTCATCAAAAACGGGGAGCACCTGCCGCTGACGGCCAAAGAGCACGACATTCTGCAGGCGCTTTGCCGCAATGCCGGCCGGATTGTGACGATCGACCAGCTCTGCGAAGCGGCCTGGGGCGACAACCCGTTCGGCTATGAAAACAGCCTGATGGCCCATATCCGCCGCATCCGGGAAAAGATCGAGGAGAATCCCTCAAAACCCGTATCTTTACTTACGGTCAAGGGGCTCGGCTACAAGCTGGTGCTGGAGGGATAGCGGTGAAAAGCACGTTCAAACTCATCCGGCGGTTTGTCAAGGTCCTGCTGCTGTCGTTCATCGGCTTAATGCTGTTGAATATTGCGCTGTTTATTTTCGTTGTTTCGAGATCGGAGTCCAGCTCCGGCGGCTGGAAAGCTGCGGAACTACTCGGGAACGAACTGACGGAAACGGAAAGCGGCGCATATACGCTCTCGGAAAAGGGGCGGGAAATTCTGCAGCAGCGGAACGCTTGGGCGATTCTGGTCGAGGACGAGACCGGCGACGTGATCTGGCACAGCGACAATCTTCCGGAGGGTGTTCCGCTCCACTACTCGGCGGCGGACATCTCCTACTACACACGCGGGTATATCGACGATTACCCCACGACGACCGCCGCCCGCGGGGACGACCTCATTTTTATGGGCCACCCCAAAGACATGTATTGGAAGCATATGTGGCCGGCCTTTGACTACCAGCTGATCGCCGATTCCCCGAAGATCGTCCTGCTGTTCCTGGTGGTCAATCTGCTGGCGATCCTTTTCATTTATTTTGTGTCCACATCGGGCGTTCTGCGGTCGATCCGGCCGATCGTTTCGGGGATCGAAGATTTGCCCGAGGGCAAATCGGTTTACATCAAGGAAAAGGGCCTGCTGTCGGATCTGGCCGCCGCGATCAACCGGGGTTCCGAAAAGCTCATGCTGCAGGACCGGGAGCTGAAGAAGAAGGAGAGCGCCCGGGCCAACTGGATTTCCGGCGTTTCCCACGACATCCGCACCCCGCTTTCCATGGTGCTGGGCTATGCCGGCCAGCTTGAAGAAAGCGGCGCGCTTTCCGAAGAGGACCGCAGGAAGGCGTCGATCATCCGGCAGCAGGGCCTCAAAATGAAGAACCTGATCAACGACCTGAATCTGGCCTCCAAGCTCGAATACAATATGCAGCCGCTGCACCCGGAACCGGTGAATCTGGTGGCGGTGGCAAGGCAGTGTGCGGCAGACTTCATCAATGCGGATTTAGCGGGCAAGTACCCGTTGGAATGGAAGACGGACGAAAACCTGACCGCCTGTGTGATACAGGGCGATAAGGCCCTGCTGCGCCGGGCGGTCAACAACCTGCTGAACAACGCGCAGGCCCACAACCCGGCGGGATGCACGATCTCTGTGACCGTCCGGGAAGAAGCCGGAAGCTATATCCTTTCGGTGGAGGACGACGGTGTCGGCATTTCGGATGAACAGCTCGAGAAGCTGCGCAACACGCCGCATTACATGATGAGCGACAACGGCACGGAGGAGCCGCGCCACGGCCTTGGGCTGCTGATCGTCCGGCAGATCATGCGGGCGCACCGCGGCGACGCGTCGTTTGGGCACAGCGCTTCCGGCGGCTTCCTCGCCGCATTGCAGTTCCCGCGGGAACAGGCACCCGGCGGTCCGTCTGCGAAAAGGTGATGCCTGTATCCGAAGCTCACATAAGTTTTTCTTATGCTTGAACACGAAGAATCGGGATTGCAAAAAACCGCGAATCCTTCTAAAATAGAGACAATAGGGGATACAGCCGCGCGAAACAAGGCTGCTTTGCGCTGCGCAAAGGGCGGCAGTTTTCCGGAAACAGCTGCCGAAATCCCCGGATTATGATGGGAGCGATGGATATGAAACAGGAACATGCTGTGGATTTCGGCTTCGGCTGCATGCGGCTGCCGCTGCTGAAAGCAGACGAGCCGGATTCTTTTGACTACGAGGCGATCAACAAGCTGTTCGATGCTTTTCTGGAAAAGGGGTTCACGTATTTCGCGCTCTTCAACAGCATAGCCCGCACCACCGGCAGCTTCTCAAGCCAGGCGGTTTATTACCGCAACACGGCGCTGAAGCACGGCAAAGCCGGCGACTGCATCGGCTGCGGTCAGTGCGAGAAGGCCTGCCCGCAGCATCTGTCGGTCCGGAAATACCTCGGCGACGTCGCGGCGAAGTTTGAAGCTTAAAGCGAAAGAGTTCCGCATGCCGAAATTGTGCGCGCACGCGGACTGACCGTCCCGACGGCGCTGATTCACGTGCGGCACACGGTTCAAGCCTGGACGGCGCGGCCGAATACGCTGCGCCGGAACCCGCATGAAAAAACAAATCAATCTGTATAGAAAAGGGCGCTGCAGCCTGAAAACCGCAGCGCCCTTTTTATATTCCCTTTTATGTATTTTCCGTTTCCTCAGCGTGTGAAGGAATGGGGCTGAATGCTGCGGCACTGCCGGATCACCGTGCTGCAGACAGCGTTATGGTATTCCAGATAGTTTTTCTTCTTCCGGTTGACCGAGCGCTGCTGCGCCTGTAGAACCTTCCAGCGGGCGCAGTTTTTATGGCATCCCTCAAAGTAACGCGGGCATTTTTCCTGGCACGGAATCATGGTAAACAACTCCTTTGTAGAAATAAAAAACAGCCGGACAGGAGGAACTCGTACAGAGAGCTGCACGAAATCCATCCTAGCCGGCCGTGAAACGGACGTTTCTGCTGTGAATCACATGTCCCGAAGGGGAAATCAGTATGCACATGGAATCGACCACCTTGCTTCATTTGGTTTGCTGACTAAAGCATAACAGAAGCAACCCGCCAAGTCTACAACTTTTTTGTTAACTTTTTGAAAATTCTGTGTTTTGCGCGCCGGCGCTTTGGCTATATAGGCCAGAAGAATAGGGGAATGCGCTGGCAGAAATTTTGCTGCAAAGGCGCAGCCGCGGCATCCGAAGGGAATTAGCTTTTGAAGAGTCAGGACGTCCGACTTCCCCGAAAAGCTTTAAAACTACAGAATTTTTGTACCGGAATCTTTTATGGCTGCATAAAAAAGATAGTAAAGGATTCGCAGTTTACGATTTACAGACAGCAGATTTTTCTGCAAAAAAGAAAACAGAGGCCCTGTGCGTTGCACATGGGCTTTCGTGTTGTATGAGGTGAAATTCAGCGGTTTTTGAGGCGATTTTGAGCGTTTTCGAGGTACTGAAAATAGCGCGTAAAGATGCGAAAAACCCAGTATCCAAGCCGTTTTCAGCCTAAATACTGGGTTTTCATTTGGTGCAGGTAACAGGACTTGAACCTGCATGAACTTGCATTCATATGGACCTGAACCATACGCGTCTGCCAATTCCGCCATACCTGCATCTATTTTCCGTCAAGCTCTTTCGTTCGACGGCTTGATTATTATAGCATCGCGGAACGCATTTGTCAATCCATTTTTTGAAGTTTTTTTGAAAAAGTTTCAGGATTTTGTCTGCTGCTCGGAAACGCGGTAGCAGAGTGTCATCATGCTGTCGCTCAGATGCACGGTCTCGACGACGGCATCCTTGTGGTGCAGGGCAATGTCATAGGAGCTGAAATTCCAGTAATTCCGGATGCCCAGCGCGTAAAGCTTGTCGACGGCGCTTTCCACCGCGGCACGGGGGATGCAGAGGATCGCCATAACCGGTTTTTCATCGGTGCAGAACGATTCGAGCGTATCGGCCGGCAGAATGGTCAGACCGGCAAGCTCCTGACCGATTGCGGCTTCGCTGCTGTCAAAGATGCCGATCAGCTCAAAGCCCGCAAAATTGTTTGTGATGTGGGTCGCGATCGCCCGGCCGAGATTTCCAGCGCCGAGCAAGATGCATTTGTGCGCGCGGTCCAGACCGAGAATATTGCCGATTTCCTCGCGCAGCTGCCGCACGGCGTAGCCGTAGCCCTGCTGGCCGTAGCCGCCGAAGCAGTTGAAGTCCTGGCGGACCTGCGAAGCTGTCAGGCCCAGCTTTTCAGAGAGCTCTCTGGAGGATACGCGCAGGATGCCGCGCCGGTCCAAGTCCTTCAGAAAACGGTAGTAGCGGGGAAGACGGCGGATCACGGACATGGAAATATACGGTTTCTTTTGCATAACAATCAGCCCTTCCCATTTAAAAAACAGATTAAAAATTATTATTGTATCTGTTAAAATTATAACATGCTGAACAATATGGCGCAAGGCGCAAATATAAACAAAAAAGCCGCCGGCAAAGGCGCAGCCGGCGGCAAAATGCAGCAATCAGAGCAGCTTTTCCAGTCTGTCGCGAATCGCGAGCAGGAATTCCTCCGTATTGACTTTCGTGATATTCTCCAGCGTCGACATCGAAGCGAGGTCGCCGGTCATCACGCCGTCCTCGATCGTCTGGATCGACGCCTTCTCGAGCTTGTCCGCAAAATCGACGAGCGCGTCGATGCGGTCGAGCTCACCGCGCTTGCGCAGCGCGCCGGTCCATGCAAAGAGCGTGGCCATCGAGTTGGTCGAGGTCTTTTCACCCTTCAGGTGCTTGTAGTAGTGGCGCTGCACGGTGCCGTGCGCCGCCTCGTATTCGTAGATGCCGTCGGGGGAGACGAGC
The DNA here is from genome assembly GCA_900552925.1 of uncultured Oscillospiraceae bacterium. Lineage (GTDB taxonomy): Bacteria > Bacillota > Clostridia > Oscillospirales > Acutalibacteraceae > Hominenteromicrobium > Hominenteromicrobium gallistercoris. Next base: position 1,632 of record USBH01000098.1, on the reverse strand, counting down.
ACCGAGGTCATCATCGCGAGACTGCCGTACGCGGTGGCAACCATGTCGCTCATCACGTCGCCGTCATAGTTCTTGCAGGCCCAGATGTAGCCGCCTTCACTGCGGATGACGCGCGCGACGGCGTCGTCGATCAGCGTGTAGAAGTACTCAATGCCGAGCGCCTCGAACTTCTCCTTGTACTCCGCGTCGAATATTTCCTGGAAAATATCCTTGAAGCGGTGGTCGTACGTTTTGGAGATCGTGTCCTTCGTTGCGAACCAGAGGTCCTGCTTCGTGCTGAGCGCGTAGTTGAAGCAGGCGCGCGCAAAGCTCGCGATGCTCTTGTCCGTGTTGTGCACGCCCTGGATGATGCCAGGGGTCTGGAAGTCGTGGATCGTGCGGCGCTCCTCCGTGCCGTCCGCCTTCGTGACGACGAGCTCGGCCTTTGCGCCGGCCGGCACGGACATTTCCGTGTTCTTGTACACGTCGCCGTAGGCGTGACGGGCGATCGTGATCGGCTTCGTCCAGTTTGGGATAAACGGCGTGATGCCCTTGACGAGGATCGGCGCGCGGAACACCGTGCCGTCGAGAATGGCGCGGATCGTGCCGTTCGGAGATTTCCACATCTCCTTCAAGTTGTACTCCTTTACACGCGCGGCATTCGGCGTAATGGTAGCGCACTTTACAGCGACGCCGTATTTCTTCGTCGCTTCGGCGGAATCGACCGTAACCTGGTCGTTCGTTGCGTCGCGGTGCTCGAGGCCGAGGTCGTAGTATTCGGTCTTCAGGTCGATATACGGGGTCAGGAGAATATCCTTGATCATCTTCCAGATGATGCGGGTCATCTCGTCACCGTCCATCTCGACGAGCGGCGTAGTCATGGGAATCTTCTTGAAATCAGCCATCGTTCATGCTCCTTTTCTCTCGTTTATTTGGAAAGGGACTTCGTGTAGTTCAGCAGGCCGCCCTCGACGACCATCGCGCGCTCGCGGTCGGTCATCATCGGGACGACCTCCATCTCGATGCCCTTCGTCTCGTCGCGCAGGATGATCGGCGTCTTGTTTTGGATCGCGCTGCGGATGTCCGGCAGGGAGAGCACGTCCATCTGGTCGATGCGGTCGTAGTCGGCCTCATCCTTGAAGCGCAGGGCGAGGATGCCGGCGTTCGCGAGGTTCGCGCAGTGGATGCGCGCGTAGGACTTGGCGACGACCGCCTTGATGCCGAGGTAGAGCGGCACGAGCGCGGCGTGCTCGCGCGAGGAGCCCTGTCCGTAGTTAGAGCCGCCGATGATGATGCCGCCGCCCTCCGCCTTGCAGCGGTCCGGGAACGTCTTGTCGCAGACCGCAAAGCAGAAGTTCGAGAGGTACGGGATGTTCGAGCGGTAGGGGAGGATCTTTGCGCCGGCCGGCATGATGTGGTCTGTCGTGATGTTGTCGCCGACCTTGAGGATCGCTTTCGTCGTGATGCTTTCCGGGAGCGGACCGGATACCGGGAACGGCTTGATGTTCGGGCCGCGCAGAACCTCGACCGTCTCGGAGAGGTAATCCGGCGCAGGCTCGACGATCATGTTGTCGTTGATGAGGAAGCTCTGCGGCATTTCGATCTTCTCCCTGTCTCTTATACACATCTGACGCTGCCGACGAATTAGACGGT
>USBH01000097.1 GCA_900552925.1 uncultured Oscillospiraceae bacterium | reverse complement strand
ACGAGATTAGCTGCAGTCTCGTGGGCTCGGAGATGTGTATAAGAGACAGTCACAGATGCTCACGGAAGAACTGTCAATTTTGAAAACACTGTGATCATTATGACCTCAAATGCCGGAAGCGACCGCAAAGATGCTGCTCTGGGCTTTGCGAAGACCGAATCTGAAATCAGCAAGGAAAAGGCGTTAAAGGCTCTTTCTGAGTTTTTACGGCCGGAATTTTTGAGCCGAATTGATGAAGTTATCGTTTTCCGCCCCTTAGAGGAAAATGATTTTGTCAGCATTGCGCGCTTAATGCTTTCAGAATATGTGGATAGCCTAAAAGAAAAGGGCGTGCAGTTTACCTTCCAGGACAGCGCTTGCCAGTGGCTGGCCCATCATGCTATCGGTGGAAAAAGCGGAGCTAGAGATTTGAGAAATTTAGTGCGTAGAGAGGTAGAGGATCGGATTACAACCGCTTTTATTGATGCGGAGGACACTCAGATTCTGGGAATTGATCTCTTTGCCGAAGGCGATCAGTTGAAAATTAATGCGCTATAAAATTTTTTAAACGAATCAAAAGAATCTGCTTGACGAACGGCGAGTTTTATGGTAATATATAACTCGCCGTTGAAATGCGGGTGTAGTTCAATGGTAGAACCCCAGCCTTCCAAGCTGGTCGTGTGGGTTCGATTCCCATCACCCGCTCCACATTTATTTCACCCCTGAGCGGGCAAAATAATGACCCATGCGCCAATAGCTCAGCTGGATAGAGCACCTGCCTTCTAAGCAGGGGGTCAGGGGTTCGAGTCCCTTTTGGCGCGCCATATGGTGGATGTAGCTTAGTTGGCTAAAGCGCCAGATTGTGGCTCTGGAGACCGTGGGTTCAAGTCCCATCATTCACCCCAGATTTGAAGAGAAAGCCGATCACGGTAAAGTGGTCGGCTTTCTCTATTTTTTCTGTTTAGGAACATGCAACAGCATGAGCGCAAAGCCGTCGTGCGCGCGCTTACAAGCGAACAGGCGACGCGAGCGTGACCTTTTTCGGAGAGGAGGGGCAAGGGGGTTGCGTGAAGGTTATCCCGCAAAAAGCTGGTAGCGACAGTGAGGCGTCAGCGAGGGCGCTTGCAACCGAGCAGCCGAACCGAGCGTGGCTTTTTGCGGAGGAGGAGCGGCAGCCCGAAAGGTGAAGCCGTGACTTTCGGAAAAGAAAGTCGCGGCGAGCCACAAGGGCTCGCCGCGACGTGGCTGGGCTGGCGGGATTCGAACCCACGGGTGACGGAGTCAAAGTCCGTTGCCTTACCGCTTGGCGACAGCCCAATCTGTTTCTCCTTTGGGAGACTGCAAAAGTATAGCATATTTTTACCCGATAGTCAAACCCTTTCCACAAAACAGAACCCCGGCGCGGGCGTTTCCGGGCCGGGGCGTTTTGCGCCGGGAAAATCAGTCCTCGAGCGGCGCTTCCAGACTGTTCATCACGAGGCCGGTGATGAGCTTCGGGTAAAAATACGTCGATTTCTGCGGCATTTTTTCGCCCGCCGCGGCGACGGCGCCGATCTCCTCCACGCGCGTCGGGTTCAGCAGGAACGCGCACTGGCTTTCGCCCGTGCGGACGCTTTCAAGCGCCTCATCTGCGGAGCGCGTGTAGGTCAGGTTCTTCTGGTTCGCCATGTTTTCCTTGTCGATGCCGAGCACGCGCTCCAGAATCAGCGTGTGCAGCACACTGACGTCCAGCCCGCGGGAGGCTTCGCTCTTTTCCGGCAGAAAATCGGCCATCACGGACGGGTCGCGCAGCGTGAGGAGCGTGTAGGCGAGCGCGCCGTCCTGCACTGCGGCGAACACGAACGACTTCTTGCCCGCGTCGTAGTCGGCCTTCAGGCGCGGCTCAACGGCATCGCGGTCCGAGAGCGTCTCGGCGTCGAAATACGCGGCGCTGCCGGCGAGCACCTGCTCCGGCGAGAAATCCGGCAGGCCGCGCACGAGGCGGTGCGTCGGGAAAACGACGAGGCCGGGGTTCTCCATGTCGACGAGCATCATCATGACGAACTCGCTGCCCGGCGCCCAGACGGCGTTCTCGCGGCAGTAATTGCGGTAATTGATCGCGGTTTCGTAGCGGTGGTGGCCGTCCGCGATGTAGAGCCTGCGCGCGGCGAAGTCGCTGCGGAAGGCCTCGATGGCGACGGCGTCGTTGACGATCCAGAGGCGGTGCGTCACAAGGCCGTCGGAGAATTCATAGCGCGGCGTGCCGCTGGAAAGATGGTCGATGCGGCGGCGGGTCTCGCCGGTTTCGTCCATGTACAGGGAATAGATCTGGCTGAAATTGCAGTTCGTCGCCTGCATCAGGCTGAAGCGGTCCTGCTTGGCCTTCGAGAGCGTCTCCTCGTGCGGCAGCACGACGCCCGCGTCGAAGTCCTCCACGCGCACCAGGCAGATGATGCCCTTGAGCGCGCGCTTCTCGCCGTGGTCGACGCCGGTGAGGAACTCCTCCTCATAGATGTAGATGCCCGCGTCGTCGTCGCACTTCAGCGTGCCGTCCGCAAGCCATTCGCGCAGCGTTCGGCCGGCCTCGCCGTAGGGGTCCTCGCCCTTCGGCAGCTCGAGCCGGATCACGTTGTGCGGGTTCCGGGCCAGGTATTCGGCGCGCTCGGCGTCGCTGATGATGTCGTAGGGCGGGCAGGTCAGCTCTGCCGGGGAGCCGGCCGCAGCGGTATAGCGCAGGGCGTGGAAAGCCTTGATGTCAGCCATGGTGGATTCGTTCCTTTCAATCGTTTTTTAAATTGTAGCGCAGGCCGCGGCGGCGTGTCAAGCGCAAAACAGGGCGCGGCGCGTTAAGCGGCGGTAAAATGGGGCGCGCCGCGGAAAAAAGAACAGGACCGGAAACCGATCCGGTCCTGTCCGGCACAGACAGCTTACGGGATAAACCGCGTGTAGATGATGGTGGCGATCGCGACGAGCAGGACCAGACCGAGCACGCCGACGCCGACCCACCAGCCCGGCGAGTGCTTCGCCTTGCCGACGGGCACGTTTTTGGGGATCACGGTCGGCTGCGTCTGCTGCAGCTGCGAGGGGCCCGGCTCGAGACGGGGCGGGGCGTACTGGAGGTCGAACTCCGCGCCGCAGTCCGGACAGCGGACCGCGCCGCCCTCGATCAGTTTACCGCATTTCGGGCACATCATAAGCATCCCTTTCCTTTCCGAAAACAAGGGGTGTGCAGTGTGAAATCCTTTTTCACACAAATCTCCAACTTGAGTATAGCATGTTATCCGGAAAACATTATTCTTCAGCAGAATAAACGGGCAAAATATTTACGGCTTTTCGGAGATGCAGAGCAGATGCGTCGAAAGGCCGAGGATGTCCTCCCGGCCGGCGGGCGGGAAGGATTCCCCTGCGGAAAATTGCGGGGAAAATCAAGAGCGCGGACGAAAAACCGCCCGCGCTCGCTGCCTGTATTTGCTTTTTTATGCGGCTTTGGCCTTATTCGACCTCGCCGGCGGCCTTGGCGGCCTCGATGACCTTCTGCGCCACGTTCGCGGGCGCCTCTTCATAGCGCACGAACTCGAACGTGAAGCTGCCTCTGCCCTGCGTGACCTGGCGCACATACGTGCTGAAATCGTGCATTTCGGCCATCGGCGCTTCGGCCTCGACGGTCTGGTAGCCCGTGCCCGCCGGCGCCATGCCCAGCACGCGGCCGCGGCGCTTGTTGACCTCGCCCATGATGTCGCCCATGTTCGCGTCCGGCACCGTGACCTTCAGCGCGCCGATCGGCTCGAGCAGGACCGGGTTCGCCTGCGGCATGCCGGCCTTGTAGGCGAGCGTCGCCGCCATCTTGAACGACATTTCGCTCGAATCGACCGGGTGGTAGGAGCCGTCGTACAGCGTGGCCTTCAGGCCGACGACCGGGTAGCCCGCGAGCGGGCCCTTCGCGATGCAGTCGCGCAGGCCCTTTTCGACGGCGGGGAAGAAGCCCTTCGGCACCGCGCCGCCGACGACGCGCTCGGCGAATTCAAGGCCGTCCGCGTCGCACGGGGAGAACTCGATCCAAACGTCGCCGAACTGGCCGTGGCCGCCGGTCTGCTTCTTGTGGCGGCCCTGCACGGAGACCGTCTTGCGGATTGTCTCGCGGTACGGCACGCGCGGGCTGCGCAGCGTGACGTCCACGCCGAATTTCGACTTGAGCTTGGAGACGATGACGTCGAGGTGCTGCTCGCCCATGCCGCTGATGACCATTTCCTTCGTCTCGGTGTTGTTGACGAAGCGGATCGTCGGGTCCTCCTCGGCGAGGCGCATGATGCCCTGCGCAATCTTATCCTCGTCGCCCTTGTTCTTCGGGACGACGGCCATGCTCATCTCGGGCGTCGGGTACTCGATGGGGTCGAGCGTGACCTTGCGCGCCGGCGCGCACAGCGTGTCGCCGGTATTGACGGCGGAGAGCTTCGGGATCGCGCCGATGTCGCCGGCCACGATCGCCTTGACGTCCTCCTGCTTTTTGCCGCACATCGTCACGGTCTTGCCGATGCGCTCGACGTTGCCGGTGCGCATGTTGACGAGCTGGGTCTCCGTCGAGATTTTGCCGGAGATCACCTTCACGTAGGAGAGCTTGCCGATGAACGGGTCCGCGACCGTCTTGAAGACGATCGCCGCCGGGGCCGCGTCCTCGTTGACCGTGATCTCGACCGGGTTGCCGTCCACATCGACGGCGAGCTCGGCGGCTTTGTCGGCCGCGCTCGGCGCAAGCCAGCACAGGCCGTCCATAAACTGCTCCATGCCGCGCATCAGCATCGCGTCGCCGCAGAAGACCGGCGAAATCGTGCCCTGCTTGACGCCCTGCGAGACGCCGATGATGACCTCCTCCGGCGTGAACTCCTCGCCGGAGAAATACTTTTCAAAGAGCTCGTCGCTCGTTTCGGCGACGGCCTCGTAAATGGCAGTGCGCAGGCCCTCGAGGCGCGCGCCCATGTCGGGCATCGTCACCTGGACCGGCTTGCCGCCCGAATAGTCGTATGCCTTGTACTCGAGCATGTTGATGTATTTGTCGGCCTTGCCGTCCTCGAAATACGGGACGACGATCGGGCAGACGGAGGGGCCGAAGCTCGCCTTCAGGTCCTCGAAGACCTTGTAGAAGTCGGAGCCCTCGTCGCACAGGCCGTTGACGAAGAAGATCTTCGCAAGCCCGCGCTTCTCCGCGGCGGCGAACGCCTTTTCGGTGCCGACGGAAACGCCGCTCTTGCCCGCGAGGACGATCACGACGGACTCCGCCGCGCGCGTCGCCTCGTACAGGCCGCCCTCAAAGTCGAAGAGACCGGGGGTGTCCAGAAGGTTGATCTTTTTGTTTTTCCACTCGAACGGCGCGACAGCCGTGGAAACCGACGTCTTGCGGCGGATCTCCTCGGGGTCGTAGTCGCAGACGGTATTGCCCTCGCCCACCTTACCGCGGCGGTCCGATGCGCCCGCAAGATAGAGCATTGCCTCTGCGAGGGAGGTCTTGCCGGCGCCGGAATGGCCTGCCATTGCTACGTTGATGATGTTCTTTGCCTGATACGTGTTCATGGAAACACCCCTTATATGTATATTTCACAATTTCATGCGAGATTGTATTTTTAATTATATACCAATTCCCCAGCAAAAGCAATCACCAATCACAACTTGTACAGATATTCTATTTTGCCTGAAGTCAATATATTCATATTGCACAGAAAAACAATGGAAAAAGAAAAAATCCCGCGCAGCCTTCTGCGGACTGCACGGGATTTTTCTCACTGCACGGTTTCCCGGCCGAGAAACGAGGCCGCGAGCTTTGCGAGGCGCAGGCTGTCCTCCGGCTCCCCGGGGTGGCTGTCCTCGCCCTTGATCAGCATGAACATGCCGCACACGTCGCCCTGGCTGAGAATCGGGAAGGCGGCGTCTGCGGTGCGCAGCCCGCCGTCCGCGGCCAGCACGGTGTCCTCGCCGGAGGAAACGAACGGCTTCTTCCGGCGCATCAGCTCCTCGAGCTGCTTCGAGACCGGCTTGTCGAGCAGGTCCTTCTTCGGGATGCCGGCGGAGGCGACGATGCGGTCGCGGTCGGAAACCGCCACGCCGGCGCCGCACATGGCGGAAACGCACTCCGACATGCGCTGCGCGCTTTCGCTCAGCTCGCCGACCGGGGAGTATTTGCGGAAGATGATGCCGCCGTCCTTATCGATGAAAATTTCGAGCGGCGTGCCCTCGCCGATCTTCATGGTGCGCCGGATCTCCTTCGGGATAACGACCCGCCCGAGATCGTCCATCCGGCGCACGATACCTGTTGCTTTCATGGGTATGCGAACGCTCCTCTCTGCTTTGTGGAACGCACCGGCAAAATGCCTTTTGGGTGCGCAGGTAGTATTTGCACCGAAAGGAATGATATTCGTCTGTCTCTTATACACATCTGACGCTGCCGACGAATTAGACGGTGTAGATC
>USBH01000096.1 GCA_900552925.1 uncultured Oscillospiraceae bacterium | reverse complement strand
AGATTAGCTGCAGTCTCGTGGGCTCGGAGATGTGTATAAGAGACAGGTATTATAGCATAGAACGACGCAATATGCCATATGTTAAATTCATTTTTAAAAATTTATTTACAGTCTGCGTGCAGGCGGACGAGCTTCGGGACAAAGCGGATATAATCGCACGAGACGAGATTCATCCGGGTCCCGCGGTATTCCCCGACCGGCGCCTTTTTGGCCGCGCGGTCGCCGTGGATGTGGCCGTAGTAGCAGTCCGTCACGCCGAAGCGCTGCATGGTGTCGAGCAGCGCCGCGCACTCCGCCGTATCGTACACGGGCGGGTAGTGGAGAAACACCACCGGCGTGCCGCCGAGCTTCTGCGCGGCCTCGAGGGACAGCGTCAGCCGCCCGTTCTCGCGTGCGACGATCTTCCGGTCCTCCGGGGTTTCCGCATTGTAGAGCCACCCGCGCGTGCCGCAGACCGTGATGTCGCCGACGCGTACGGCCGAGTTGAAAACGAGCTCCATCGAGCAAAAGCCCTGCGCCGCAAAAAACGCCTCGATCTTGCTGCGCGTCGACCACCAGTAATCGTGATTGCCCTTCAAAAGCAGCTTCTTCCCGGGCAGGCTTTCGAGAAAGGTGAAGTCCTGCACCGTTTCCTCCAGCCGCATTCCCCAGGAAATATCGCCGGCGATCACGACGGTATCCTCTTCCGTCACCAGCGCGCGCCAGTTTTTTTCGAGCCGCTCCACATAGTTTTCCCAGCCGCGGAACACGTCCATCGGCTTGTCCGTGCCGAGCGAAAGGTGCAGGTCCGCGATCGCGTAGAGAGCCATGCGATTTACACCCCGACCTTTTCGAGCACAAAGTCCGCCATCTTGTCCGCCGCACAGCGGTTTTCAAAGCGGACGGGCTTGCCGCGCAGCGCCTGAATCGGCTGCGGGATCGACGTGCCGGAAAGCTCCGCGAGCAGCGCGGCCTTTTCAAACTCATCGGCCGGCTTCGCGCAGTCGAACGCATCGAGAACGCTGTCGGAGAATTTGTACGGGCTCGCCGTCGAGGCGATCACCGTCGGCGTCGCATCGCCGGTCTCCGCCGTGTACTGCGCGTACACGCCCATCGCGACCGCCGTGTGCGGGTCACAGAGGTAGCCGTCGCTCTGGAACACGTCCCGGATCACGTCGACCGTCTCCGCGTCGTCGCAGCATCCGGCCCAGAACAGCGCGCGCACCGCGTCCGCCGTTTCGCCGTCGACCGTGTAGGCGCCGCCGCTCTGCAGCGACTCCATCCACGCCGCCAGCTTTTTATCGTCCTCGCCGCAGAGGTGGAACAGAAGGCGCTCGAGGTTGCTCGAGACCAGAATGTCCATCGACGGCGAAATCGTCGTGTAAAAATCGCGCTTCCGGTCGTACACGCCGGTGCGGATAAAGTCCGTCAGGATATTGTTGCGGTTCGAGGCGCAGATGAACTTCCGGACCGGCAGGCCCATGCGCTTCGCATAGTAGGCCGCGAGGATGTTGCCGAAGTTGCCCGTCGGCACGACGACGTTGATCGGGTCGCCCATCGCTGTCTTGCCCGCCTGCACAAGGTCGAGATACGCGGAGAAGTAGTAGACGATCTGCGGCAGCAGACGGCCCCAGTTGATCGAATTCGCGCTGGAGAACATCTTATTGTGCGCCGCGAGCGCCGCTTTTACCGCCGCATTCGTGAAGATGCGCTTGACGCCGGTCTGCGCGTCGTCGAAATTGCCCTCGATCGCGCAGACGCAGAGGTTCGCCCCCTCCTGCGTGTCCATCTGGCGCTTCTGCATCGGGCTGACGCCGTTTTCCGGATAAAACACGATCATTTCGGTGCCGGCAACGTCGCGGAAGCCCTCGAGCGCGGCCTTGCCGGTATCGCCGGAGGTCGCGACGAGGATCACGGCCGTCTTGCCGTCCGCCGTCTTACTGAGCGATTTGGTCAGCAGGTGCGGCAGGATCTGCAGCGCCATATCCTTGAAGGCGCAGGTCGGACCGTGCCAGAGCTCGAGAACGTGCTTGTTCTCCCCGTGTGCATCGAGCGAAACGACTTTCGCCGGGCTGCCGTTCTCGAATTTTTCCGGGCTGTAGGCGCGCGCGGCGCACTGCGCGATCTCCTCTGCGGTAAAATCCGTCAGAAAGCGCGCGAGCACGTATTCGGCGCGGCCGACATAGTCGAGCGGCAGCATTGCATTGAGGTCGGCGGCCGGAAAGGTTTCGGGCACAAACAGGCCGCCCTCGTCGGAGATGCCCTGCGCGATGGCCTGCGCGGCCGTCACGCGCAGCGCCGCGTTCCGCGTACTTTTATATTGCATGGCGTGAGCCTCCATTCTTTCAGAATTCCCGTCGTTCGGGCACCCTCATTATACTGTATTCAGGCCGCCCTGTCAAAGCGTTTGAAAAAGGACGCCGCGTTTTCAAAGAAAATCCTGCGCACGAGCGATTCGGAAAGGTTGCGGCGCAGGAAAGCCTCGGCGATCGCTTCGACCGACTCGAGGCCCGTGATGCCGTGCGGCATCGTCGAGCCGTCGAAGTCGCTGCCCATCGCGAGCACATCTTCGCCGCCGAGCGCGAGGAAATGCTCCGCGTGCGCGTAGAGGTCGTCGATGCCCGCCTTTTCCGGCGCGTCGTTCAGGAAGGCCTTGTAGAAATTCAGGCCGACCAGACCGCCGCGCGAGCGGATCTCCGCAAACTGCGCGTCCGTCAGGTTGCGCGCATGGCCGCAGACAGCTTTCGCATTCGAATGCGACGCGACGAACGGGCGCGACGTGTTGGACGCGACGTCCTCGAAAAGGCGCTCGCTCGCGTGGGAGACGTCGATCACGATACCCTGCCGCTCCAGCGCGGCGACCGCCTGCCGGCCGAACGGCGTCAGGCCGAAGGCGTCGCCGGAGAGCACGCCGCTGCCGATTTCGTTGCTGCCGTTCCATGTGAGCGTCATCATGCGCACGCCGCGCGCCCGCAGACGCGCGATGTTTTCGAGCTTTCCGGCAATCGCCGCGCCGCCCTCGACCGTCAGCATCAGGCCGACGCCCTGCGCGTTTTCGAGCGCTTCGACGTCCGCGCCGGTGCGGATCAGGCGGAAAGCGCCGCTTTCGACCGCGCGGTCCAGAAAGTCCGCATGGCGCTCAAAATACGCAAAAGCCTCCGCGCCGCGGACGGTATCCGGCAGCCAGACCGCCGCACACTGGATGTACGGCGCAAACCGCGCGCCCTTTTCCACGCTGACGTGCAGGTCGTTTCGCAAAAGCGACTTTCCCTTGCTCAGACACTCCACCAGCGTATCGCAGTGCAGGTCAAAATACCGCATGCTTCTCCCAACCTTTCCCTAAAAACTTTCATGCCTGAAACGCGTTCTCGATGTATTCGATCTGCGCCGCACCATCCCCGCGCATGAAAACCGCGGCGGCGTCAAAGCGCGGCTGCAGCTTCGTCGGGTGCGCGAGCAGGTAAAACTGCGCGGTTTTGACAATCCGCGCGCACTTGGCCGGCGTGATCGCCTCGAGCGGATGCACAAAGCTCCCCGCACCGCGCGTCTTGACCTCGACGAACGCGATGTACTTTCTGTTCTGCGCGATCACGTCGATCTCGCCGAAGCGGCACCGGAAATTCACGGCCAGGATGCTGTACCCCTTTTTGCGCAGGTAATCCGCCGCCAATCGCTCGCCGGTTTTCCCGGCGCCCGTGTTGACCATAGCCGCCACCTACCCCAGAATTTTCTTCAGGAACGTCCTGCGGTGGATCGGCGACGGGCCAAAGGCGCGCAGTGCCTCGACGTGCGCCTTGGTGCCGTAGCCCTTGTGCTTTTCAAATTGATATTCGGGATACTGCTTCGCATATTCCAGCATCACCCGGTCCCTCGAGACCTTTGCGAGGATCGAAGCCGCCGCAATGCTCGGGCTTTTCGCATCGCCCTTCACGACCGTCTCCCCGGGCACCGGCATCGGCGGCATGCGGTTGCCGTCGACCAGCACGTAGTCGCAGCGCCGCTGCATCGCGTCGAAGGCGCGGCGCATCGCGAGGAACGTCGCCTGCAGGATGTTGATCTCGTCGATCTCCTTCTCGTCGGCAAAGCCGATGCCAAAGGCCAGCGCGTTTTCCTGAATCACGGGGAAAAGCAGATCGCGCTTTTTCTCGCTCAACTTCTTCGAATCGTTGAGCCCGTCGATGACGAGCCCCTCCGGCAGCAGAACCGCCGCCGCGCAGACCGGCCCCGCCAGCGGCCCGCGGCCAGCCTCGTCGATGCCGCACACCGCGGTGAAGCCGCGCAGGTACGCGTTGTGTTCATACGTATAATCCATATTGTTTCTCCACTCCGGCGCTGCGCCTCAGGTCAACGGGCGACCGACCGGCTCGAGCGTGATGCGTCCGAGCTTGCCGCCGCGGTATTCGTCCAGCACGTTGACCGCCGCGCGCTCGGTGTCGATCTCGCCGCCGGCGATCAGCATGCCGCGCTTTCTGCCGATGCGCTCGAGGATCTCGTGGCCCTTCAGCCCCTCGGCCGGGTCGATTTCCGTCTTATAGCGCGTGTTGACCGCCTGCGGGTACAGTGTCTGCAAAAGCTCCAGCAGCCGGTAGGAAAGCCCCTCGGCGTCGAGGATCTCGTCGCGCACCGCGCCGGTAAACGCGAGATGCTCGCCGACGACCGGGTCCTCGAATTTCGGCCAGAGCACGCCCGGCGTGTCGAGCAGCTCGAAGCCCTTGCCGATCGCGAACCACTGGTTGCGGCGCGTCACGCCCGGCTTATCCTGCACGGCGGCCTTGCCCGCGCCGCCGCCCTTACAGAGGCGGTTGATCAGCGACGATTTGCCGACGTTCGGCACGCCGACGACCATGATGCGGATCGGCCTGCCCGTCATGCCCTTGCGCTCCCACGCGGCGATCTGCTCGCGCAGGATGTTCCGGATTTCCGGCATCAGGCGGTTCAGCCCCTTTCCCGTCTTGCAGTCAATCGGGAGCGCCGTCGTCTTTTGCTGCCGGAAGTATTCGACCCACTGCGCGGTCTGCGCGGGGTCGGCCATGTCGGCCTTGTTCATCAGGACGATCTTCGGCTTGCTGCCGATGATGCTCTTCAAAACCGGATTGCGGCTGCTCACCGGGATCCGCGCGTCGATCAGCTCCGCGACGATGTCGACGAGCTTTAAGCTGCTCTGGATCGCGCGGCGCGTTTTCGCCATATGGCCCGGAAACCACTGCACCGATTGTACTTCACTCATTGCTCTGCGCCTCCCTTTCCGTCATTCGATCACACCGAAGCGGTCGAACGGGTAGAGCGTAAAGACTGCCTCGCCGAGGATATGCCGCGTGTCGACCATGCCGACCTCGGTGTACCGGCTGTCCTTGGAGACGCTGCGGTTGTCGCCGAGGACGAAAACGCAGCCCTCGGGCACGGTCTGTGGAAAGACCATCGCCTCCAGCGTGCTGTACGGCCGCGTCGTGATGCCGTTTTCAAGGCCGAACTGCGTCTCGTCCACGGCCTCGCCGTCCACATAGACGACGCCGGTCTCGTAGTCGATGTCGACCGTCTGGCCCTCCGTCGCGATCACGCGCTTGATGATCGGCTCGTTCAGGACATTCGTGATGACCACGACCGTCCCCTGCTCGACCGAATGGCCGAGGTTCGTGACGATCAGCTTCTGGCCCTCCACGAAGTTCGGCAGCATCGATTCGCCCGTCACCGTGACGACGCGGAACAGGAAGGTAAACACGAGGATCACGAGCGTCAGCGCGATGACGATCTCCTCAAGCCATTCATACAGTGTTTTTACACCCTTTGCCGGGACCATCGGCGGATTGTTGCTAACTTTTTCCATATCTTCATTCTCCGCAGATAAAGCAAAAAAGGGACAAACATATTGCCCCTTTTATTCCGTGTGCTATTCGATTATCGAAGCTGTTCCTTAACCTTCGCTGCCTTACCGACTCTGTCGCGCAGGTAGTAGAGCTTCGCGCGGCGTACGCGGCCCTTACGGACGATCGCAACTTCCTTCACGTTCGGGGAATGCAGCGGGAAAACTCTCTCCACGCCGACGCCGTAGGAAACGCGGCGGACGGTGAAAGTCTCGGCGACGCCGGAACCCTTGCGGGCGATGACCGTGCCCTCGAACTGCTGAATTCTCTCTCTGTCACCCTCGCGGATGTTGACGCTGACGCGAACGGTATCGCCAACGCTGAACTGGGGCGCCTGCTCCTTGACGGAATCGGCGGCAATGATCTTAAGTGCGTCCATTTGATTTTCCTCCTAAATTATACTCAGACATTCATGTGCATTGCACAGAGGACTGCCCGCTTCAATGACGCGGTTTGCACCGTGCATCGAACCCCATCGGCAGCATCTGAGGGCCGACGGATTTCAAATGCTTAAATAGTTTAGCACATCCCCGCGGAAATTGCAAGCATTTTTTACCGGAAATCCTCGAATTTCCTGTAGAGCTACAATACAAATTGGACAGAGAGGAACAGAAAGAAAGAAAAAAGTAG
>USBH01000095.1 GCA_900552925.1 uncultured Oscillospiraceae bacterium | reverse complement strand
TACACCGTCTAATTCGTCGGCAGCGTCAGATGTGTATAAGAGACAGCCCTTGAGGGGACAGGGCAGCGTCCCGCCCCGCATCGCGCACAAAGCAAAAGGCCGGCTTCAAGCCGGCCTTTTGCTTTGCCGCGCATGCCGCGCGGGAATTCAGTTCTGTTCGGCGGCCGGCGTTTCCACGTCCGGCTTGTTCAGCTCGCTGCGCGCTTTCCGCAGGATGATCAGCGAGAGGATGGCGGCGAGCAGCGCGGTGCCCGCAAAGTTGAGCCAGATGCCCGTCAGGCCCAGCGGCCACAGCACGGCGATCAGCAGGACGGGGAAGACCAGCGCGGTGCCCACCGAGATCAGCGAGGCGGGCAGCGGCTTTTCGACGGCCAGCATGTAGCTCTGCGTGGCGAAGGAGAACCAGCGGGTGATGTAGGTCAGGCTGAACAGCTGCAGCGCCCAGACCGAGACGCGCAGGAAATCCGCGTCGGCGTCCGCGACGAACAGGTTCGTGATCTGCTCCGGGAACAGGGCGATGACCGCGACGGCCAGCAGCGAAACGACGGCGCTTGCCGCAAAGCAGCATTTCTCGATCGCGCGGACGCGGGAGTATTTCTGCGCGCCCCAGTTGTAGCCGACTGCGGGCTGCAGGGAGTCGCACATGCCGTACAGCAGCGGCTGGACGACGCCGTCGGCGAACATCAGCACGCCGTAAACCGATACGGCCGACTCGCCGCCGAGGCGCACGAGGATCGCGTTCATCAGGATCGAAGTGATGCGGCCGGCGATGTTGTTCAAAAAGTTTGGGCTGCCGCAGGCGATGATCTGGCGGATCATGCGGCGGCTGAAGCGCGGGCGGCAGAACCGCAGCTGCGCCTTGCCGCGGAAAAAGGGGATGAAGGCGATGAGGACGCAGACGAGCATGCCGGAGCAGGTCGCGAGCGCCGCCGCCCAGATGCCCCAGCGGAATACGCCGAGAAAGAGGAACTCCAGAATGGCGCTGATCACGGACATGAAAATATTCAGGAGCATACTGCCGCGGATAAACCCGCAGATCCGAAGAAAATTGTCGACAGCAAAAATGATCGTCGTGATCGGCGAGCAGATGGCGTACACGCGCAGGTACTGGACCGCGAAGTCGGCGAATTCCCCCTCGGCGCCCATCAGGCGGATCAGAAGCGGGGCCGCCGCAAACAGGATGCCGCCGATCACGACGCCCGCGCCGACGATCATCAGGCAGGCACAGGTGAAGATGTTGTTTGCCTCCTGCTCGTCCTTCCGGCCGAGGCAGATGGAGATCGGGACGGCGGAGCCGACGCCGATCAGATCGGCCAGCGAAAAATTGATGATGACGAACGGCATGGCCAGATTGAGCGCCGCGAAGGCCGTAGCGCCCAGAAACTGCCCGACGAAAACGCCGTCGAGCGTCTGGTACAGCGCGGAAGCCAGCATGCTCACCGCACCCGGGATGGAGGCGATGAAGAAGAGCTTCAGCGGTGGTGTCTTTGCGAACAATGCGTTTGAATTCATATCCGGTCTACCCAGTCCTTTCAAAACAAAATGAATTTATGGCCCTGCATACAAAAAAAGCGCCCGATTATCCTGAGAATAACCGGGCGCACCCGACATCTTATCCGACCAGAGATGAAGCATCTCTATTGTGTATTGCGATACACGGTCCTCCGATGACGTCGATTCAACAGGCGAAAGCCTGCGTTTTTTGCTTGAAAGAGCCGACTGACCGCCTGCGTGGGCCTCTTAAATGACCTGATGCGGGCGAGTCAGAATATAGTATAATTGGAAAGAAGTGAAATGTCAATAGCTGCAGTCCCAAAACGGAGCGCTCTGCGGTTTGGGCTGTTCATTTGCCGTTCGGCGTGATATAATGGAAAACAAAACATGTGTCGGCAAGGAAAAGGAGGCGCGGGCATGAGAGTCATCGTTTGTCTGGACGACCGGAACGGCATGCTGTTCAACCGGAGGCGGCAGAGCCGGGACCGCAGGGTCGTCGAGGATATCCTGCGGGAGCTGGGCGAAAAGCGGCTGCTGGTGAACGGCTTTTCGGCGCCGCTGTTCGAGCGCGCGGGCGAACGGATCCGCGTAGAGGACGACCCGCTGGCTGCGGCCGGGCGGGAGGACGTCTGCTTTGTGGAGAATCTGCTGCTCGCCCCATGGGCGGCAGCGATCGAGCGGCTGACGGTCTACCGCTGGAACCGCGTCTATCCGGCGGACATGCGTCTGGACCTGGCGCTCGAGAGCGGGTGGCATTTGGTTGCCGCATCGGATTTTCCCGGCTTTTCCCACGAAAAAATCACAAAGGAGATTTACGAAAGATGAAAAAACACCGTGTTCTTCTGCCGCTGCTGCTGGCGGTTTTCGTTCTGTTCGGCGGGTGCGCATCGCTTGCGGAGCCGGGCAGCGCGCCGGCCGCGGCGGTCGCGCTGGAGGACGTCCCGGCCTTCAGCGACGCCCCGTATGTGGAGATCGACGGGAACCAGCCGGCGTTTTCCGAAGCGGAGCGGACGGCGGAATCCTTTGAGACGTACAGCGCGCTGGACGAGCTGGGCCGCTGCGGCCCGGCGTTCGCCTGCATCGGGCAGGACCTGATGCCGACGCAGGAGCGCGAGAGCATCAGCCAGGTTCGGCCGACCGGCTGGCAGAATGCCGAATACGACTTCGTGGACGGCGGCTATCTGTACAACCGCTGCCACCTGATCGGCTTTCAGCTGACCGGCGAGAACGCCAACGAGCGAAACCTGATCACCGGCACGCGCTACATGAATGTCGAGGGCATGCTGCCGTTTGAAAACATGGTGGCCGACTACGTCAAGGAGACCGGCAACCATGTCCTCTACCGCGTGACGCCCGTGTTTGAGGCGGAGGAGCTTGTGGCCCGCGGCGTGCAGATGGAGGCATGGTCGGTCGAGGACGAGGGCGACGGCGTCTGCTTCAACGTGTACGTCTACAACAATCAGCCCGGCGTCGAGATCGACTACCGGACCGGTGAGAGCCGTGCCGCGGGCGCGGAATCCTCCGCCGAACCGGCGCAGGACGAAACGTATATCCTGAATGTCCGGTCGAAGAAATTCCACAGGCCGGACTGCGCCTCGGTCGATTCGATGCGCGAGGAGAACCGGGAGACGTTCCACGGCAGCCGGGAAGCGCTGATCGAGCAGGGCTATGCGCCGTGCGGGAGCTGCAACCCGTAGCGGTGCGCGGCGGATTTTGTATCATAAAAGCAGGAAGCGGAACGCGGGCGAACCGCGGTCTCCGCTTCCTGCTTTTTTTGCAGAGAGCAGAGCGAACAAGTCGGCATTTCCGCCGGGAAAGGCCGCGCGGCAGGGGGATTGGCCGCCGCGTTTTGTCTCCGCGCTTGCGCGCCGCACCGTATGGAAAGGGCCGTGCGGGAAAGGCTATCGTCAAAGGCGCGGGCGGCTTTTCGGCGGCGTCGATTCGGGGCGCGGAATCCGGCAAACAGGCGTTGACAAAAGGGCGGGAAGCGTGTAAAATAAGGTGGAAATGTTTGTTCGAGAGCGGCGCAGCAATGCGCTTTGAAGCCGGCGGCGCGAGCCGCTGTGCGGAGGATGGGGGATGTGCGTATGAGCAGTCAGGAGATCGGCGGGACCTTTAAGCTTGTCTCGCCCTATAAGCCGACGGGCGATCAGCCGGAAGCGATCGCGAAGCTGACGGAGGGGATTCAAAAGGGCCTCAAGGAGCAGACGCTGCTCGGCGTCACGGGCTCCGGCAAGACGTTTACGATGGCGAACATCATCGCCAACGTCAACCGGCCGACGCTGGTGCTCGCGCACAACAAGACGCTCGCGGCGCAGCTTTGCTCGGAGTTCCGCGAGTTTTTCCCCGAAAACGCCGTGGAATACTTTGTCTCCTACTACGACTACTACCAGCCGGAAGCGTACATCGCGCAGACGGACACGTATATCGAAAAGGACAGCGCGATCAACGAGGAGATCGACAAGCTGCGCCACAGCGCGACGAGCGCGCTTTCCGAGCGGCGGGACGTCATCATCGTCGCCTCGGTGTCCTGCATCTACAGCCTGGGCGACCCGATCGATTACCGCACGATGGTCATCTCGCTGCGCCCCGGCATGGAGAAAAGCCGCGACGAGCTGCTCAAAAAGCTTGTTGAGATCCAGTATGAGCGCAACGACGTGAACTTCATCCGCAACAAGTTCCGCGTGCGCGGCGACGTCGTCGAGATCTTCCCGGCGCAGTCGAGCGAAAAGGCGATCCGCGTCGAGTTTTTCGGCGACGAGATCGAGCGGATCAGCGAGGTCATTCCGCTGACCGGCGAGATCGTGTCCGACCTGAAGCACGTCGCGATCTACCCGGCCTCGCACTATATCGTGCCGCGCGAAAAAATGCAGCGCGCGCTGCGGGAGATCGAGGCGGAGATGGAGGAGCGCGTGCAGTACTTCAAGGCGCAGGGCAAGCTGCTTGAGGCGCAGCGCATCGAGCAGCGCACGCGCTACGACATCGAGATGCTCGGCGAGATCGGCATGTGCAAGGGCATCGAGAACTATTCGCGCATCATGTCGGGCCGCGCGCCCGGCAGCGAGCCGTGCACGCTCCTCAATTACTTCCCGAAGGATTTTCTGCTGTTCGTCGACGAGTCGCACGTCACGCTGCCGCAGGTGCGCTCGATGTATGCGGGCGACCACGCGCGCAAGGAAAGCCTGATCGACTACGGCTTCCGCCTGCCTTCGGCCTACGACAACCGCCCGCTGAATTTCGATGAATTCTACAAGCACATCAATCAGGCGGTGTTCGTCAGCGCGACGCCCGGCGATCTGGAGCTGCAGAAGTCGGCGGCGGTCGTCGAGCAGGTCATCCGCCCGACCGGCCTTTTGGACCCGAAGATCACGGTGAAGCCGACCGACGGGCAGATCGACGACTTGATTTCCGAGATCAACGAGCGCACGGCGCGCAAGGAGCGCGTGCTCGTGACGACGCTGACGAAGAAGATGGCCGAGGACCTGACCGGCTTCCTCGAAAATTACGGCATCCGCGTGCGCTACATGCACCACGACATCGACACGGTGGAGCGCATGGAGATCATCCGCGACCTGCGCCTCGGCGAGTTCGACGTGCTGGTCGGCATCAACCTGCTGCGCGAGGGCCTCGACATCCCGGAGGTCTCGCTCGTCGCGATCCTCGACGCGGACAAGGAGGGCTTCCTGCGCAGCGGGCGCAGCCTGATCCAGACGATCGGCCGCGCGGCGCGCAACGCGGAGGGCTCGGTCATCATGTACGCCGACTCGGTCACGCCCTCGATGGAGTACGCGATCCGCGAGACGGAGCGCCGCCGCACGATTCAGGAGCGGTACAACGAGGCGCACGGCATCGTGCCGAAAACGATCATCAAGGGCGTTTCGGAGATCCTCGAGATCTCGACGAAGGCCGACGACGGCAAGTCGAAGAAGAAGCACAAATATACGGCCGCGGAAAAGCGCTTGATGATCGAAAAGCTGACGAAGGAAATGAAAGCGGCGGCCAAGCTGCTTGAATTCGAGCACGCGGCGTATCTGCGCGACCGCATCAAGGAGCTGGGCGGTTAAAATGATCGACAAGTAAAAATGCTTTACAGATATGATGGCGCAGCTTGCGCTGGAATACAACGCGCAGCCGGCCGATTTCACGGCGGACGGGCTGACGCTGACGGCGCCGCGCCTGCATCCGAAGCGGCGCGTTTACACACACGAAGCGCCGTTTTTCCAGATGGCGACGACGGGCCGCGGCGCCGTTGTGACCGCCGACCCCGTCCTGCACGCCTTTATGCGGCGCTTTGCTGCCGGGAAAAGCGGGTACGGGCTGTTCGAGCGGCCGAACCTCGCCGGGATCGAAGCCGAGTTGAACCGGCACGGCTTCACGCTGACCTCGACGTTCCACATGTTCCTGCCGGGCGGCGCGATTCCGGAGGCTGTAATGCCGAAAGACTTTACAGTACGCTGGTTCGACGCGAAATCGGTTTCGGCGCTGTACCCGAACACACGCTTTTTAAACGCGCTCAGCGCGCAGGCGAATTCGGACCGTCCGGATGTGATCGCGGTCACAGCGTGCGCCGGGGAGACGATCGCCGCGCTGGCCGGCGCTTCGGCGGATACGCCGGACTTCTGGCAGGTCGGCATCGACGTGCTGCCGGAATACCGTGGTCGCGGGCTCGGCAAAACGCTCGTGCGCATGCTCAGCGCGCGGATCGCGGCGCTCGGCAAAACGCCGTTTTACGGCACGGGCGCGTCCAACCTGCATTCGCAGCGCATCGCGGTGCAGAGCGGCTTTTACCCGGCGTGGGTTGAAATTTCGAGCCGCAGGCTTTCCGAATAGACGGCGGGGCGACCGGCTGTGCGTGCAGCCCGCCGCAGACGCGGGAGATTTCCGAGAGACAAGGAATGGTGATTCAGAAATGAGTTCAAAGAATATCGTTGTGACCGGGGCGCGGGAGCACAACCTTAAAAACATCAGCGTGGAGCTGCCGCGCGACAAGCTCGTCGTGCTGACGGGCCTTTCCGGCTCGGGCAAGTCCTCGCTCGCCTTCGATACGATTTACGCGGAGGGGCAGCGG
>USBH01000094.1 GCA_900552925.1 uncultured Oscillospiraceae bacterium | reverse complement strand
ATCTACACCGTCTAATTCGTCGGCAGCGTCAGATGTGTATAAGAGACAGGTCCTTACAGATTTCATACTATAACCATTCCCTCTCCGCCGCGTCTGGCCTGCGGCGTTCATTCCATCTTTACGTAAGGACATTTTATCATATTCGGCGGGCGGATTCAACGACAAATTTTACAAATGTCGCCGGCACAGCCGAACCGAAAGCAGCCACGACAGCGGGAACAGGACGGCGTCGGCGGCGCACAGCGCCGCGGCGAGCGCACCGGGCCCCACGCGCGGCAGATTTACCGGAAATCCCGCGGCCCAGACCGGCACCCCCTGCACGGCCAGCGCAGCCAGCAGCAGGAGAAGCAGCAGCACGCCGATCTGCGCAACGCAGACCCGCTCGCCCTTTTCCACACCGAACCGAAACAGGACCGGAAGCTGCATCGCCGGTGCCAGCCCGCACATCGCGGCGGCCGCGCCCGCGCCGCCGAGCACAGACGGCAGATCGAACCCGCCCGTCCAAACGGCGCGGATCCCCTGCGCCAGACCCCCGGCCAGCGCCAGCGCCGCGGAGAGCAGGAGCACAAGCACATATTTTGCGGAGACAAGCTGCGCCGCGGAATACGGCAGCGCGCGGCAGAACGTGCTCCAGCCGTTCTGCTCGTCGCCGTTCATCAGCGTGACCGGGAGCGCCGCGCCGGCCAGCCCGCCGGCGCAGAGCATCCCTGCAATGCCGCCGTCCAGCGCCGACGCGCCCAGCAGGGCCAGCGCAAAGAGCAAGAAGACGCCGCCGTGCTTTCGGAGCATGACCCAATCCTTGAAGAGCAAGCCTTTCATTTCAGCCTCCTGTATCCTTGCGGCTTTCGGGCCGCAGCGAAAAAAGCAGCTTCGTTTTCTCACACATGCGGGCGGTAAAGCCGGATGGAGAGCAGCCACGAGAGCGCGTACAGGAGCGCGCAGACGGGCAGCGCCAGCGCGGATACCGCGTTTTCCGCCGTAAGCTGCGGCATTTCTTCGACCGACATGGAGAGAAAGACCATACAGCCGATCGAAACGCCGAACACGACCATGTACAGGATGCGCCCCTTTTCGACGCCGAACCGGAACACGAACGGCAGCAGAACGGCCGGGACGAACAGGCCCGCCGAAAGCAGCATGCCGAGAACGCCGGGCAGGTTGTCCGCGCTTCCCGCGCCGAGGTACGGGCGCAGCAGCTGGGCCGCCGCCGCGATGACCGCAGCCGCCGCGAGCAGGAGCAGAACGACCAGGTACTTGACCGAAACGAGCTGCGCCGCGGAGTACGGCATCGCGCGGCTCAGCGCGGACCAGCCGCTGCGCTCGTCGTAGGCGATGAGCGTGACGGCGGTGAGGCCCGCCAGCATGACGGGGTACATCAGAAACAGGAACGGGTTGTCGCTGAATGCGGACGCGCCGATCATCACCACGAGGATGACGACCCACGCCTTGCAGTATCTGACCATCATATACCAGTCCTTGAGCAGAAGACCTTTCATTGCATCCACCCTCCTCACGCCTGCACGCGGGCCGGGCCGCGCGCGTCCTTCACCATAAACACAAAGATGTCCTCGAGGCCGACCGGCGTGATCTCCATCCCGGCCGGGACCTTTTCCCGCTCGACGAGCGCCTCCGCGCCGTAGCCGATATGCCGCAGGCCCAGCACGGCCGCCGGGTCGAGCGCGGCAAGCTGCGCTTCGGTGCCGTGCACGACGCCGCACCGCTCGAGCAGCCGGTCCTTCTCCTCGCAGAGCAGAAGCTGCCCCGCGTGCAGGAATGCCGCGTAATCGCAGATCTTCTCGAGGTCGCTGACGATGTGCGACGAGATCAGCACCGAATGGGACGCGTCGCGCGTAAATTCGCTGAACAGCTCGACGATCTCCTCGCGCACGACCGGGTCGAGCCCGTTCGTCGGCTCGTCGAGCAAAAGGAGCTTCGCGTCGTGCGCGAGCGCCGCGGCGATCGAAACCTTCATTTTGTTGCCGCGCGAAAGCTCTGAAAACGGCTTTTTCTGCGGCACGCCCAGCCTTTCGAGCAGCGCCGTGTACGCGTCCTGCGACCAGCGGCCGTAGGCGCTCTGCAGCACCTGCCCGAACTGCACGGCCGACAGGCACGCGGGCACGCCCGCCTCGTCGAACACGACGCCGATCTCCTCCTTCACCTGCCGAAACTGCGCGCGGTTGTCGTGCCCCAGCACCGAAACGTCGCCGCTGTCGCGCGCCGTCATGTCGAGAATCAGGCGGATCAGCGTGCTTTTGCCCGCGCCGTTTTCGCCGATCAGCCCCAGGATGCAGCCGCCCGGCAAAGTCAGGTCGATGGGGCCGAGCCGAAAGCCCGGGTAGGTTTTCACAAGGCCGCGGATCTCAATTGCGTTTGTCATTTCAAAATCGTCCTTTCCAGTCCAAAACAGCTCCCCCGCTGCGGCGCAGCGGGTCGGGATGCGTGCGGTTCCCCTCACGACTCCTCGTACAGCGTGTGCAGCACGGCGGCGACGTCCGCCTCCCCGAGCCCGCAGGCCGCCGCCAGCGCGATGGCCTCCTGCAGGTGGCTTTCCATCTGCTTCAGGTGCTCCTCGCGCAGCAGCTCCGTGTTCTTCGGGGCGACAAAGCAGCCCTTGGCCGCCACGGTGTAGATAAAACCTTCTTTTTCAAGCTCCTCGTACGCGCGCTTCGTCGTGATGACGCTGATCCGCAGGTCCTTCGCGAGGTTGCGGATCGACGGCAGCATCTCGTCCGGACCGAGCTGCCCGCTGATGATCTGGTTCTTGATCTGCGTGTAGATCTGGTCGTAGATCGGCGCGCCGCTTTTGTTGTCGATCCATATGTACATTCGGAAACACCACCGTGCCTTTCTTTCGCAGGCCCCGCAGGATGCGGCGCGCAGCCGCTCCCCGACGTCAAGGGCTTCGGCCGCGCAGCGCGCTTCCGGCGGGATCGCGCATACTGTATATTCACAGTATATACAGTATGTACACAGTTGTCAATAGGCGGACGAAAAAATTTTAACAGCCGGGCGTCAGCCTGTTCAAAACCGGGCGCGCCCGATGCTCTGCCGAAGCCGCGCCCGGCCCCGAAACGCGAAAGGACCGCCCGAAGCGGGCGGTCCCTGTGCAGCTTATGCGGCTTGCCTCAGAATTCGATTTTCTCCGCGATGTACGCCTCGAGCGCGTCGATGCGGATGCGCTCCTGCTCCATCGAGTCGCGGTCGCGGACCGTCACGCAGCCGTCGTTCGCGCTGTCGAAATCGTACGTGATGCAGAACGGCGTGCCGATCTCGTCCTCGCGGCGGTAGCGCTTGCCGATCGAGCCGGTCTCGTCGAAGTCGACCATGAACTTCTTCGCGAGGCGGTTGTAGACCTCCAGCGCCGGGCCGGAAAGCTTCTTCGAGAGCGGGAGCACCGCGGCCTTGTACGGCGCGACGGCGGGGTTCAGGCGCAGCACGACGCGCACGTCGTTCTTCTCCGCGTCGAGCACTTCCTCGTCGTACGCCTCGGAGAGCAGCGCGAGCACCGTGCGGTCGAGGCCGTAGGTCGACTCGATGATGAACGGGATGAACCGCTCGTTCGTCTCGGGGTCGAGGTACTCCATCTTCTGGCCGCTGTATTCCTGGTGGCGCGTCAGGTCGAAGTTCGTGCGGTTGTGCGTGCCGTTGATCTCGCCCCAGCCGAACGGGAACAGGAACTCGATGTCGCACGCCGCCTTCGCGTAGTGCGCGAGCTTCTCGTGGTCGTGGAAGCGCAGGTGCTCGGCCGGCAGGCCGAGGTCCTCGAAATACTGCTTGCCGTACGCCTTGAAGTAATCGTACAGCGCGGTGTCGTCGCCTTCCTTGCAGAAGGTCTGGAACTCCATCTGCTCGAACTCGATCGTGCGGAAGATGAAGTTGCCCGGCGTGATCTCGTTGCGGAACGCCTTGCCGATCTGCCCGATGCTGAACGGCAGCTTCGCGCGCATCGTGCGCTGCACGTTCAGGAAGTTGACGTATTCGCCCTGCGCGTTTTCGGGGCGCAGGTAGATGACGCTCTTATTGTTGTTCGTGACGCCGCGGAACGTCTGGAACATCAGGTTGAACTCCCGGATATCCGTGAAATTGTGCTTGCCGCAGTTCGGGCAGGGGATGTGGTGGTCCTTGATGTACTGGAACATCTCCTCCTTCGTCATGCCGTCTGCGTGCGCGTTCGGGTCGAAATCGTCGATCAGGTTGTCGGCGCGGTGGCGCATCTTGCACTCCTTGCAGTCGAGCAGCGGGTCGGAGAACGAGGCCACGTGGCCGCTCGCCTCCCACACGCGCGGGTGCATCAGGATGTCGGCGTCCACCTCGTAGCTGTTCTTGCGCTCCTGGATGAAGCGCTTTCTCCACGTATCCTTGACGTTGTTTTTCAGCCTTGCGCCGAGCGGGCCGTAATCCCACGTATTGGCGAGACCGCCGTAGATGTCGCTTCCCGGGAAAATGAAGCCTCTGTTTTTGCACAGGGCGACGATTTTCTCCATCGACTTTTCTTCGGGCTTCAAAACCTTCTTCATTTGAATAGCTCCTTTCGCGCCGCTGGCTGCGGCGCTTTGTGATTGTCTCATCATAGCACGTTTTGCCGCGGCGCGCAACCCGCCCGCCGCGCTTTTTCGCGAAAAAAAGCCCCCGGCAGGCCGGAGGCTTTCGGAAATATTCGGCAGACGCAGCTTACACCGTCTCGTTCGCCATGATGCGGCGGATCTGCGGCAGGCGGAACAGGATCGTCGCCGCGACCATCGTGATGACGAGCTCCGGCAGCATGTACGCCCCGTTGTAGCACAGGGAGTAGAGCCACGGGCGGCCGACCCACGAAGCGCCGAACGCGACGAACTGCTCGAGGTTCGCAAAGATCACCGCGCCGGAGATCAGGTGGCAGACAAAGCGCAGGAACACGGCGAGGCCGGTGCCGACGCAGATGCCGACATAGCCCTTGCTGCGGAAAGCGCCGGCAAAGCCGATGACCGTGTAGGCGAGGATATAATCGAGCAGGATCGTACCGATCAGCATCGCCGGCGTGAGGCCCCAGCCCAGAACACCGTCCATCGTGATGCCGAACGCGAGCTGGATGACCGACTCGACGAACGAGGCCGCAAGGCCCCACTTCAGGCCGAGCATAACGGAGACCATCGCGCACGGCAGCATCGAAAGCAGCGTGACCGAGCCGCCGAACGGCATCTGCACGACCTTCACAAGGCTGAGCACCGCACCCAGCGCGACCATGATGGCGCACACGGCGAGCTTGTAGGTATTGCTGTTCTTCTTCATTCAGGATTCCCCCAAGGTAAAAGTTTCTGAAAAGGGGATTTTCGCGCCGACAAAAAACGCGCACCCGGATCCGGTGCGCGCAAAAATACCACAGTCGTATTTCCCTACGTCGGCATTATCCGAATCAGGTTACAGGTCCAGGCGGCTACGCCAATCTCAGCCGACTCAATCGTCAGCTCCCTTTTGTGTATCTATCATAATACCAACCGGCCGCCGTGTCAAGCAGAAAATTCGCCGGCCTCTCCCACGCTTCGCAAAAAAACGACCGCAGCCGGGCCGAAAGCCGCCCGCCGCGCTTTTCGGGCGGCCGCGGCATTCTTCTTGCTTTCTCGCGCTGCGGATGGTAGAATAGGCACAGAAAATACTGAAGCTATCGGAGGCCCGCCATGACCACGCAGAACGAAACCCGGCGCTGCCCGCACAGCCGAAAGTGCGGCGGCTGCCAGCTGCAAAACCTGACTTACGCGGAACAGCTCGAATGGAAAAACCGCCTCTGCGTGAAGCTGCTCGGGCGCTTCGCGCATGTGGAGCCGATCCTCGGCATGGAAAACCCGTACCACTACCGCAACAAGGTGCAGGCCGCGTTCGGCACCACGCGCGCGGGCCGCATCATTTCAGGCATTTACCAGAGCAGCACGCACAACATCGTCGCCGTGGACAGCTGCATGACCGAGGACCGGACCGCGGATAAAATCATCGTCGACATCCGCCGCCTGCTCGCCGACTTCAAAATGACGACGTACAACGAGGTGACCGGCCGCGGCTTTCTGCGGCACGTGCTCGTCAAGCGCGGCTTTGCGACAAACGAGGTCATGGTCGTGCTCGTGACCGGCACGCCGATCTTTCCCGCGCGCAACAACTTCCTGCGCGCGCTTCTAAAGCTGCACCCGGAGATCACGACCGTCGTGCAGAACGTGAACGACCGGTACACCTCGATGCTGCTCGGCCCGAGCGAAAAGACGCTCTACGGCCCCGGCTTCATCACAGACGTGCTCTGCGGGCTGAAGTTCCGCATTTCGGCGAAGTCGTTTTACCAGATCAACCCGGCGCAGACCGAGGTGCTCTACGGCAAGGCGATGGAATTCGCCGGGCTGACCGGTCGGGAGACCGTCATCGACGCGTACTGCGGCATCGGCACGATCGGCATGATCGCCGCCAGAACCGCCGGGCAGGTGCTCGGCGTGGAGGTCAACCGCGACGCCGTGCGCGACGCCGTCGCCAACGCCAAGCTGAACAACATGAAAAACATCCGCTTCGTCTGCGCCGACGCGGGCGAATTCATGGTGGACATGGCGCAGAACGGCGAGCGCTGCGACGTGCTCCTGATGCTGTCTCTTATACACATCTGACGCTGCCGACGAATTA
>USBH01000093.1 GCA_900552925.1 uncultured Oscillospiraceae bacterium | reverse complement strand
GCATTGCTCCCGCCGGCGCCGTCCGCAGGAGCGTTCAACGGGGGACGGACGGCAGCGCACACACGGGCGTTTTGCGGGAATGCAAAAAGCGCGGATGCAGGGGGATCGTCCTGCATCCGCGCCGCTGGGGTGCGTCAGTCCATGTAGCCGCCCTTCATCGGCGACTGTGCGGATTGTGTGAACCGTTTCAGCACGCCGCGCGTGTAGCGGCTCTGAAACGGCGGAAGCGTCTTGCGCCGTTCGGCGAAAACGCGCGCGATCTCCGCTTCGTCCATCGGCGTGCCGTGGATGCCGCAGACGCGCAGAACGCGCTTTTCGATGTCGATCTCGATCAGGTCGCCCTCCTCGACGAGCGCGATCGGGCCGCCCTCGGCGGCTTCGGGCGAGATGTGGCCGATGGCCGGGCCGCGGCTCGCGCCGGAGAAGCGCCCGTCGGTCAGCAGCGCGATGCTGGCGGCAAGCGCCGGGTCGCTCGAGATCGCCTCGGTCGTGTAGAACATCTCGGGCATGCCGCTGCCGCGCGGGCCTTCATAGCGGATGATGACCGCGTCGCCGGGCTGGATCTTGTGGGTGAGGATCGCGTCGATCGCCGCCTCCTCGGAATTGAACGGGCGGGCGCGGAGCAGCGCCTTGTGCATTTCCTTCGGCACGGCAGTGTGCTTGACGACCGCGCCGTCCGGGGCGATGTTGCCGCGCAGGATCGCGATCGCGCCGTTTGTGCCGATCGGGTCGTCGAAGCTGCGGATCACGTCGGTGCGCTTGAGGCCGGTTTTGCGCAGGTAGCCGTCGCACTTTTCGTAGTAGCCGCTCGCCTTCAGCGCGTCGAGATTCTCGCCGAGCGTTTTGCCGGTCACGGTCAGCACGTCGAGGTGGAGCATGCTGCGGATCTCCTCCATGATGCGCGGCACGCTGCCCGCGTAGTAGAAGTACTGGGCGGGCCATTCGCCGGCGGGGCGGATGTTCAGCAGGTAATGCGCGCCGCGGTGCAGGCGGTCGAACGCGTCGGCGTCGAGCTCGATGCCGAATTCATGCGCGATGGCGGGCAGATGCATCAGCGTGTTGGTTGAGCCGGAGATCGCCGCGTGCACCATGATCGCGTTCTCAAAGGACTTCTGCGTCACAATGTCGGAGGCGCGGATGCCCTTTTCGGCCAGCGCAACGGCCGCTTTGCCGGCCTCCACCGCCACGTCGCCGAGGTCGGCGCAGGTCGCCGGCATCAGCGCGGAGCCGGGCAGCATCAGGCCGAGCGACTCCGCCATGATCTGCATCGTCGAGGCCGTGCCCATGAAGGAGCACGCGCCGCAGGAGGGGCAGGCGTTGTGCTTGTAGTAGGTGAACTGTTCTTCGGTGATTTCGCCGCGCTGGAACATCGCGCTGTATTTGCCGATCTGCTCGAGCGTCAGGAGGTCGGGGCCCGCCTCCATGACGCCGCCCGTGACGAACACGGCCGGGATGTTGATGCGCCCGATCGCCATCAGAAGCGCCGGCACGGATTTGTCGCAGCTTGCGAGGAACACGCCGCCGTCGAACGTCGTCGCGTTTGCGTGGATCTCGACGAGGTCGGCGATGATGTCGCGCGAGGGCAGCGAGTAGTTGATGCCGTCGTGGCCCTGCGCCATGCCGTCGCAGATGTCGGTCGCGAAATAGAGCGCGGCCTTGCCGCCCGCGCTGTCGGCGCCGGCCTGCGCCTTCTGCGCGAGGCCCAGAAGGTGCGCGGAGCCCGGGTGGCTCTGTCCGTAGGTGCTTTCAATTAAAATCTGCGGCTTTCCGAGGTCCTCCTCTTTCCAGCCCATGCCCATGCGCAGCGGGTCCATTTCCGGCGCGATTTTGCGGATTTCCTGACTTTTCAACATGTTGATTCCCTCTTTGATGATAACTTTATGCGGCAGCAAATGCGCCAATCTCAAAATCGGCATAGGTGCCGTCTTTATTTTGCTTTGCGGTGCAGTCTAAAAAGTAGGAGGCACCGTCCCCGGCACGCCATTTTTCGGCGTCAAACGTCAGTGTGCCGTTTTCATCGTTTTTCTCCGTGATCTTAAATAAGCAGCCGTCTTCCCACAAAAGCTCGTCCGTTTCTAAGTAGCCCTCGTCTTGCAGCTCCTTAAACGTGAACGTGAGCGGGCGGCGCTCGGTAAGCTCGCCGAACCGCCATGCGATCGCCTGTATCTCACTTTTCGTAAGCGGCGTCTCGGTCAGGTCAACGGAGACATATTCGGTGTCGCTTTGCAGCGTTTCGTCCGTGTTGAATAATTTCTGCAGCACGGACAAATACAGCGCGCACCGCCCATCCGTTTCGCCTTCACGCACGGTAATCCTCTGCACGTTATCGGGCTCGCTCGGGTAAATGGCTTTGATATATCCGCCGTAGGTGACGTCCACCATCATGCCGGGGATGAGGTCATTCGGCGCGTCCTCCGGCTTTGCGCAGCGGTATACGCCGTCGTCTTCTCCGGCGAGCAAAAGCAGGTTGCCCGAAATATCGACAATGCGCGCAGTGAGCGTTGCGGTCTCGGCAGCGCTCGGTTCTGATGCGGTGCTTTGCGGTTCATCTACGCCGCCCGAGGATGCCGGTGAGCTTTGGCAGGCGGTGAAAAGCAGAATGATGCACAAAAGAAAAGCGAATAAAGAGTTTTGTAAACGGGTTATAAGGCCAACTCCTTTCATTTTATAAGTAGGAAAAAGGGGTCACGCGGTTACAAAATCATCATAGCAGATTTAGAAGTCTGTTACAAGATACAAATACTTTTTGTTTTGACTTTTGTGCTTAAATTGTCTATACTGTGTACAAGTTGACAAAAAGGGAGCGAAAGCTATGCGGCAGGTAGTTGTAAATGATTTGGTATTCGGCAACGGCAGAATGAAAATTTGTGTGCCGGTGTGCGAGAAGACAACGGAAGCGGTTTTAGACGCCGTAAAAGAGGTCAAGACCACCCCGGCGGATCTTATCGAATGGCGCATCGATTATTTTGACGAGGACATGTTTGCGGCAGCGCCGGAAATTTTTAAAACAGCCGCGCCGTTGCCCGTGCTGTGCACATTCCGCACAAAAGCGGAGGGCGGCGAAAAAGCGATAGATCCCATGGACTATTTTGCGATGAACGCGCAGCTGAGCGCCTTGGGTGCGCCGCTTGTCGATTTAGAGCTTTTCCTTTGCGAGCAGTACGATGACATTGCAAAGGCGACCGTTCAGGTTATGCACGATATGGGTACGAAGCTTATTATCTCGAACCACGATTTTGCCAAAACGCCTGCACGCGAGGAAATCACCGACCGCTATAAGCGTATGATGGCGTTAAATGCCGACCTGCCGAAAATCGCCGTGATGCCGCAGAATGAGCGCGATGTGATGGTGATGCTGGCGGCGATGAATGAATCCACTGCGTTCTGCGGGCCGCTCATCGGCATCTCGATGGGCGAGCTCGGCAAGCTGACGCGCGTGCGCGGCGGCGCGTTCGGCTCGGTCATGACGTTTGCGAGCAAAGGAAAAGCCTCCGCACCGGGACAAATCGATGCGGAGACTCTGGCTTCCATGCTGTGACGGCGGCAGCCGCTGCGGCCGCTGCGCTTATGCGTATTTTTCGAGCTTGAAAACGGCCTTGACCTCGCCGACCGGCGTGTCGTTGTCGTTCACGGTGACGCCGCTGTTCAGGCTCTGCAGCATCGCGTCGGTTTCGGCGTTGTAGTAGCCGATCTGGCGGAAGATCTCGCGGATGATCAGCGGCCAGACCGCTTCGGTGCCGTCCTTGATCTTGAAGGAGATGCCGAGGCGCTCCTTCTTCAGGCCGATGCCGTAAACGCCGTTTGCGCCGCCCTTTGCGACGATGTTCGCGTCGTGGTTGATGAGCGAGCAGAGGTAGCCGGTGCCGCGCATCATGTGCGGGTATTCGTGGATGCGGGGCACGTAGCGCCGCGCGGCCTCGCGCAGCGTGTCGTCGCGGATCGTGTCGACGCAGGCGAGGTTTTTATAGGCGATCGCGATGTTCTTCATCGGGTAGGCGAAAACCGGCACGCCGCAGCCGTCGACGCCGATGACGACCTTCTCCTCCGGGTACTCGGAGAGCGTGCTCATCGTGCGCAGCACCTCGTTCTGGCCTGCGGAGCCGACCTTCCAGTAGTCCTTCACGTCGCCGCCCATTTCGCGCTGGATCAGCATCAGCGCCGCGTGCTTGCCGCTGCAGTTGTGGTAGAGCTTCGACTTCGGCAGCCCCGCGCGGATGCGGTCCTCGTTCGCCTGGACCGAGCCGGGCACGGTCGGCTTCATGATGAGGTCCTCCGGGTCGAGGTCGGCCTTGCGCATGATCGACTTGAGCGCGTCGATGTGGAAGGACTCGCCGAGATGCGAGCCGGAGAAGAGCACGGTTTCCTCGTCGGTAAAGCCGTACTTCTCGTCGAGGCGGTGCGCGATGACCGGCAGCGCCTGCACGGGCTTCGAGGCGGAGCGGTAGTAGACGACCGCCTCCGGGTTGCCGGCCGCGTACACGACCTTGCCGTTTTCATCGACGACGCTGATGTAGCCGTAGTGCGTCAGGTCCAGCAGGCCGCCGCGGTATTCTTCTGTCAAAAGAGCCGTATCCAGCATGAAAAATCACCAATCTCTTCCTATTTACAGATTTTTGCTTTATTTTAAAGCCAAAGGATATTATAATCATTTTTTAGAGAAAGTAAAGACGCAAAATGAACAAAACACGGGCGCCGCGTGAACCGCGCCGTCGTTCGAAAAGGCGAGACGCCGGGCGCCCGTTCGGCTGAAAATACAGGGAAAGGAAATCGGAGCATGAAAAAGAAGATTCTGTTTGAAGTCTGCTGCGGCTGCACGGAGGACGCCGTGCAGGCGGAAAGGGGAGGCGCGGACCGCATCGAGCTGAATTGCGCGCTGTTTCTCGGCGGCCTCACGCCGAGCATCGGCACGCTGGAGGCCGTGAAGGCGCAGGTGAAGCTCCCCGTCATGTGCATGGTGCGCCCGCGCGAGGGCGGCTTCTGCTACACGGATTTCGATTACGACGCGATCTGCCGCGACGCGCTCGCGCTGATCCGCGCCGGTGCGGACGGCATCGTGTTCGGCTTCCTGAGGCCGGACGGCACGGTGGACGAAGCGCGCTGCGCGGACTTCCTCGGCCGCATCCGGGCGGAGAAGTCGGAGATCGAGACGGTTTTCCACCGCGCGATCGACGTCGTGCCGGACGTCTTTGCGGCGCTCGACACGCTGATCGCGCTCAATGTGACGCGTGTGCTGACGAGCGGCCAGCGGGCGAGCGCCCCGGCCGGCGCGGAGACGATCCGGCAGATGCGCGCGCATGCGGCGGGGCGCATCGACATTCTGCCCGGCGGCGGCATCAACGCCGGGAACGTCCGCGGCTTCATCGAGGAGACGGGCGTAAGCAGCGTGCACGCCTCGGCGCGGTCGCTGCGGCACGACACGAGCGTCCGCGGCAACCCGGAGATCTTCTTCGGCGGCAAGATCGACGGCAAGGGCGTGCCGGAGGACGAATACAAGGTGACGGACAGCGCGTTGGTCGGCGCGGTCGTCCGGGCGATCGAGGGATAAACGCATGAAAAACGACATTGACAGCATTCTGAATTCCCTGTTTTCCGGCGGAAAGCTGAATGCCGGCAGCGGCGCCCGCAGCCGCGCGGCGCAGGAGGCCGAGGAATTCCTGAAAAGAATAGAAGAGACGGACAAGGGGATGCACCGCGGGCTCGACCGGCAGATCAGCGACCTGGAGCGCATCAACGACGAGGCGCAGCGCAGCATGGCCGAAATGCGCCGCCTGCTCGAAAACGACGGCGCATCCACGGCGGAAGAAGTGAAAGAAGAAGTGCCGGCGCCGTCTGCGGCGAAACCGACGGCCAAGGGCGCGGCGGAGGAGCCGCCGAGGGATACCGCCGTGCTGTTCCGCGAAGCGCGCGAGGCGGCGGGCGATACGGTCATCGGGCAGGACGCGTTCCTGAACAGCCTGTTCACGGCCTTCAAGCGCCCCGGCATCACCGGTACGCCGGAGGGCAGGCCCGCCGCGGTCGTCGTGATCTCGGGCCGCGAGGGCACGGGGCGGCACAGCGCGCTGTCCGTCACCGCGTCGTCGCTCGCGCAGGGCGGCGCGCTCAAAAACGGGAAAATCGCCCGCGTGGATCTCGCGCTTTACCCGAACGCGGAGGACGGCCGCCTGCTGACGCAGGACCTGTTTTCGGCGCTGCAGTCGGGCGACGACGTGGTGCTTTTCGAAAATTTCGAGCGCTGCCACAAGTCGCTGCTGCCGATGCTCGCTGCGCTGTGCGAGACGGGCACGCTGAAGCTCACGACACGCTACGCGCTGCAGAAGGGCATGCTGATTGACGTCGGCACCGCGCTTGTGCCGAACGCCGTCAGCGAGCTCCGCGCGGCCGGGCAGTATTTCGTCTTCATCACCGACCGGGACGAGGCGGCGTTCGCCGACGCCTTCGGCGCGCCGTTCCTCTCGGCGGTCACGGATTTCTGCCGCACCGAGGATTTCACGCCGGAGAGCCTGCGGAAAATCGGCCGGCTCGCGATGGAGGCGCTTGCGGCGCGCGCGGCGGAGCGGCTGCAGTTCACGGTTTCGTTCGGCGACGACGCGGCCGACTACCTCGCGGCCTGTCTCTTATACACATCTCCGAGCCCACGAGACTGCAGCTAATCTCGTA
>USBH01000092.1 GCA_900552925.1 uncultured Oscillospiraceae bacterium | reverse complement strand
ACGAGATTAGCTGCAGTCTCGTGGGCTCGGAGATGTGTATAAGAGACAGGGTCCGCGCCGAGCGTATTGGGCATGTCCCGGCGCACCTTGAGGTCCGGCACCGTCTCCGTGCTGACGATGAGCGGCTCCACGTTGCGCACGCGCCGCACCGCCCGCGTGAGCGGCGCCGTCAGCCCCGGCACAACCGAACTCATGATCACGCCCGTGATCTCCTCCGGCTCCACGCCGTACAGCTTCAGGATCGCGAGCAGGTCCGCCGCATACTGGTCCTCCATGCGGGGCGGGTTCGTCGCCATGCGCGAGACGAAGCGCAGCGTATCGCCCGCATACACCCCAAGCGTGATATTCGTGTTTCCGACGTCCAAAGTAAGCAGCATACCGTTTCCTCCGCTCTGTTTTGATGGGACAAGTATACCACGTTTTTCCGCCCGCGTACAGGAAAAAATCAGCCGAACAGCCGGATGGAGACGACCGAGAGCACCACCGCCATGCAGTCGCCGCAGAGCGCCGCCGGGATCGTGTACCGCGTCGAGCGCAGGCCGCGGCCGCCGAAATAAACCGCCGCCGCGTAAAACGTCGTCTCCGTCGAGGAGGCGAGGATCGCCGCGAGCCGCGCCGTTTCGCTGTCCGCACCGAAGCGGCTGTAGAGCGACGTGACGTAGGAGACCGAGCCGCTGCCGGAAAACGGGCGCAGCAGCGCGAGCGGGACGATCTCCGGGTCGAGGCCGATCCACTCGGTCAGCGGCCGCAGCGCGCCGGTCAGCAGCTCCAGCACGCCCGAAGCGCGCAGCATCGAGATCGCCGCGATCAGGCCCACCAGCGTCGGCAGCAGCTTCACGGCGGTTTTCAGCCCCTGCGCCGCGCCCTCGATGAAGAGGTCGAACACCGGCAGCCCCTTGATGTACCCGACGGCGACGATCCCCGCGATCACCGCGCAGACCGCCGCCGCGCCGATTTGTGCCATTGCCCCGCCCCCATCCATGTAAAAAGCCGGCCCGCGCCGGCCTTTCCGTTTATGTTTTTTGCAGCCGCTCAAACAGCTTGCAGACGAAAATGCAGGTCAAAAGGCTGCCGATCGAAACGAACCAGATGTGCACCATGATGTCGTACGGATTGGCGCTGCCGTATGCGGCGCGCAGCGTGACGACCGAGGACGGGATCAGCTGGAACGCCGCCGTGTTCATCACGACGAACAGCACCATGCCGCGCGTCGGCGTGTCGCCGCCCGAAATCCGCTGCATCTCGTCCATTGCGGCGAGGCCGAGCGGCGTCGCCGCGTTCCCCATGCCGAGCATGTTCGCCGCGATGTTCATCGAGATCTTCTCGCCGACCACCCTGTGCGCGGCGTATTCCGGGAGCAGGCGGCGGATCAGCGGGGAAAGGACGCGCGAGACCTTTTCCGTGAGCCCCGCGTGCGACGCGATGTTCATCAGCCCGAGCCACAGGCACATCGCGCCCATCAACAGCAGCGCGGTTTCCACGGCGCTCTGCGCGCCGTCCGCCGCGGCCTTCGAAAGCGCGGTCAGGTTCCCCGTCGCCGCCGCGCCGAAAACGGCCAGAAGGATGAGAACCGCCCAGATGGAATTCAGCATACCGATGCTCCGCCTGCCTTTTCTCCGGGATTTCCGGCAAAAACACGCCGTTGTGCGGACCATGCTGCGCACGCGCGCTGTTTTTTCGCACTTTGCATTGATTTTGCCGCCCGGATGGATTATGATAGATATATATCCAATCGGAAAGGAAGTTATGTATGTTTGGAGAGAAGATTCTCGATTACTGGGACGATATACT
The DNA here is from genome assembly GCA_900552925.1 of uncultured Oscillospiraceae bacterium. Taxonomy (GTDB): domain Bacteria; phylum Bacillota; class Clostridia; order Oscillospirales; family Acutalibacteraceae; genus Hominenteromicrobium; species Hominenteromicrobium gallistercoris. Next base: position 4,922 of record USBH01000092.1, on the reverse strand, counting down.
GCGCGACCTGAAGGAGATCATCGCGGTGCCCTCCGTCGCGGTGCCGCAGGCGGGGCCGTACCCGTTCGGCAAGGACGCCGCGGCCGCCATCGACAAGGCGATGGAGCTCTGCGCGCGCTATGATTTGACCGCGAAGAACTGCGACTACTACGCGATGCACGCCGAGATCGGCGAGGGCGAGGAAAACGCCGTCGTCATGGCGCACCTCGACGTCGTGCCGGCCGGCGAGGGCTGGGAAAGCGACCCGTTCACCATGACGATCCGCGACGGCTTCGCTTACGGCCGCGGCGTGTCCGACAACAAGGGCCCGGCAATCGTCGCGCTGCACTGCCTGCGCGCCCTGCGCGACGCGGGCGTCGTCGGCAAGCGCAAGCTGCGCGTCGTGCTCGGCTCGGCCGAGGAGATCGGCATGGAGGACATGGGCTATTACTTCGCGCGGGAGCAGAAGCCGACGATGGGCTTCACGCCCGACGCTTCCTACGGCCTGTGCCACTGCGAAAAGGGCCTGTTCCGCTTCGCGGTGACCGGCCCGGTCGGCGATAGGATCCGCAGCTTCCGGGCGGGCACGGTCGTCAACGCCGTCCCGTACAAGGCGGAGGCGGACATCCTCTGCGACGACACGGAATACGGTCGCCTCGCCGATGCGGCAGCTGCCGGCGAAATCCGGTTTGACCTCGCGCGCACGGCGGACGGCGCGCACATCACGGCGCACGGCGTGGCTTCGCACGCCTCGTGGCCGGAAAACGGCGTCAACGCCGCCGCGCACCTGGTCCGCCTGCTCGTCTCCGTCTTCGGCGCGGAATGCGGCGCGCTCCTCTGCTTTGCGGATGAGAAGATCGGCCTGACCTGGGACGGCTCGAAGATCGGCGTACAGATGTCCGACGAGCCGAGCGGCGCGCTGACCTTCAACCTCGGCCTTGTCTCCGCCGAAAACGGCGAAGGCCGCCTCGACGTCGACATCCGCTACCCGGCGCTCAAGAAGGGCGCGGACATCGACGCGATCCTGCGCGGCGCCGTCGAGGGCGCGGGCCTCACCTATTTGCTCCTCTCCGACGAGCCGCCGCTCTACCTGCCGAAGGACGGCCCGCTCGTGCAGCTGCTTTCGGGCGCCTACGAGGACATGACCGGCGAAAAGTGCGAGATCTTCTCGATGGGCGGCGGCACCTACGCGCGCCAGATGGGCGGCAACGGCGTCGCGTTCGGCGCTTCGTTCAACGAGGACGAGAGCAACGCGCACAACTGCAACGAATGCCTGAACCTCGAGCACTACAAGAAGCACGCGCAGATCTGCCTGGAGGCCATGTACCGCATGTTCACCGCGGACTGATTTTCCCTCCGGAACACAGAAATGGAGACTGCTATGACGAAATACGCGCACATCACACCGGACGATATTTTTTCGAATCCGGAAGCCAGAACCTACGTGGAGGCCGGCAACAGCTGTCTCGGCGCGCTCGGCTTCACGGAGCACGGCCGCCCGCACGCAAAGCGCTGCAGCAATTACGCGCGCGACATCCTCGCCGCGCTCGGCCACGACGAGCGCACCTGCGAGCTTGCGGCGATCGCCGGCTACCTGCACGACATCGGCAATACGGTGAACCGCGTGGACCACGCCCACAGCGGCGCGATCATGGCCTTTACGCTCCTCACCCGGCTCAACATGCCGCCCGAGGAAATCGCGACGATCTGCTCGGCGATCGGCCACCACGACGAGAAAACGGCCTTCCCGGTCAACGCCGTCTCCGCCGCGCTGATCCTCTCCGACAAGAGCGATGTCCGCCGCACGCGCGTGCGCAAGGATGCGATCATCGCGAGCGACATCCACGACCGCGTCAACTACGCGGTTGAAAACGCCTCGCTGAAAATCGACGCCGAAAACAAGCTCTGCGTGTTTTCCGTCACGATCGACACGAACATCTGCCCCGTCATGGAGTATTTTGAGATCTTCCTCGACCGCATGGTGCTCTGCCGCAAGGCCGCCGATTTCCTCGGCCTGACCTTCGAGCTGATCATCAACGAGACGCGGCTGCTCTGACCCACGGCTTCCGCGCCGACCGGTTTTAAGCTGCTGCAATTTAAAATCGACGCGATTAAAGAGCGGACCGGCTGCCTGCCAAAACGGGCGGCCGGTCCGCTTCGTCTTGTCCGGCGCATTGGGAAAGAAAATCGAGACGAATTGCTTACAGAAACGCCCGGCGCGTTCGGTTCGGAACACGCCGGGCATTTTGCTTCTGCACCGTATGTGAAACGGCATTTACCGCCCCGCCGCTTCGGGCATGCGGACTTTTTTGAGGAAGAAAATCAGGACGACCACGCAGATCGCGACCGCGACGCTCGCCAGAACGCCGACGCGGTACGTGCCGAACACGTCGTAGCTGTAGCCGAACCCGGCCATCGTGCACGAGCTGCTGATGCATGCGAACAGCGAGATGTACGAATACGCGACGCTGTGCAGCCACGGCCCGTAGACGTAGCGCACGACGAGCGGAATGCCGACCGCCGAAACCGCGTAGATGCCGCCGTAAAGGAAAGCGCTGACCATCGCAACCGCATCGCCGCCGATCGGCAGGAAAGCGAAAATCGTCATGCCGATGATGTTGAGCAGCATCATGACGCCGCAGGCCTTCGGCGCGCCGAAGGCGTCGCTCAGAACGCCGATCAGGAGCTTGAAGACCACGTTGCCGATCATCGAGGCCGAAACCATCAGCGCGCCGACCGCGGGCGTCAGCCCGATGCTCGTGGCAAAGCCGGAAACGTGCGCGTTAAAGCCCGAAACCGCATAGACGAGCACCGAGAAGGCGACCGTCACGAGGAACGTCGCGCTGCCGAAGGCGATCGCGCCCTTCTGAATCTGCCGGCCCGCCGCAGACGGCATGCTTTCCGTCGCGCCGTACGGAAGGAGCCTCTTGTCCTCCGGCTGCTCGCGGATGATGAAGAGCACGCCCGGCAGCGTCAGCACAAGGACAAAGCCGGCCGCCGCAAGGTAGGCGGACCGCCAGCCGAACGCTTCGATCACCGCGCTCAAAATCGGGTTGAACAGCGCGCCGCCGAGGCCGGAGCAGCTCATCGTGATGCCCATCGCAAAGCCGTTCTTCTCCTGAAACCAGTTGCCGATGATGTAGGTGATCGCCACGTTGCTGTAGCCTGTGATCACAATGCCCATCAGCGTGCTGAGCACATAGAACACGGCGATGTGGTTTGCGGCCGCCATGCCGGCAAAGCACAGCGCCGTCACGGCGGAGCCGACGCCCGTCAGCACCTTGATGTTGACGCGCCCGAACAGGCGCGAAGCGACGAGCGGCCCCATCAGGCCGGTCAGGACGTTCGTCAGCGTGACCGTCAGCGACACGTCGCCGCGGCCGACGCCGAGGTCCTCCGAAACCGACTCGAAGAAAATGCCCGCGCAGTTGATGCTGATGCCGATCGCCGCCATCGCAAGGCCGCTGCAGGCGGCGACGATCAGCCAGCGGTAAACGCCTTTGTTTTTCAATACAAACACCCCAGAGCAAAGCGCGGCGGCCTTTCCGCACGCGCTTAGATACTTGTTATATAAATCGGATTACTTCGTGCCGAAGATCCGGTCGCCGGCATCGCCGAGGCCCGGCAGGATATAGCCGTTTTCATTCAGCTTCTCATCGACCGCGGCGCAGTAGATGTGCACATCCGGATGCGCCTCGCTCAGCGCCCTGAGTCCCTCCGGCGCGGCGATCACGCACAGGAACTTGATGCTCTTCGGACGGCTGCGCTTGACGATCTCGATCGCGTCGATCGCGGAGCCGCCGGTCGCGAGCATCGGGTCGAGCACGATGACGTCGCGCTCTTCGATATCCGACGGCAGCTTGTTGTAATACTCGACCGGCTGCAGCGTATCGTGGTCGCGGTACAGGCCGATATGGCCGACTTTCGCGCTCGGCACAAGCTGGAGCATACCCTCCACCATGCCGAGGCCGGCGCGCAGGATCGGCACGAACGCGAGCTTGCGGCCCGCGATCACCTTGGTCGTCGCCTTGCACATCGGCGTTTCGATCTCCACTTCCTGCAGTGGCAGGTCGCGCGTCGCTTCATAGCACATCAGCGTCGCGATCTCGCTGACCAGCGCGCGGAACTCCTTTGTGCCCGTGTGCTTGTCGCGCAGGAACGTGAGCTTGTGCTGGATCAGCGGATGATCCATAACAAAAATCTGGTTGTCCATCTCCATCACCTTTCCGTTGTTCGAACGAATGCGCAGAAGCAGATTTCATCTGCGCTTCTTCTTTGCCCTTTCCTTCTCCAGTATCGCAATCGCAAAGATCGCCATGCAAAAACCGACAATGCAGATCACCGTTCCGCCAAGCGATAAGCCTGCGTTCAGAAAGCCTGTGAAGCCATTGATCACGGCCAGAACAATGAGGCAGGCGCATATTGCCAGGCCAATCTTGGAAATCACCGTATAATGCCGCATTTCAATCTCTCCTTTTGCCTTTCCTGAGCCGAACGGTTATCTTCCGTCCCAAAATCAGAGCTCGCCGTTTTCGATCTGGGCAATCTGGTCGATCCGCCGCTGGTGGCGGCCGCCCTCAAACTCGAAGTGCAGGAACGCGTCCACAATCTCGAGGCCCGTTTCCTCGCTGACCGCAAGGCCGCCCATGCACAGGATGTTGGCGTTGTTGTGGCGGCGGGTCATTTCCGCCGCGTGCGCGTCGCAGCAGAGCGCCGCGCGGATGCCCTTCACCTTGTTCGCCGCAATCGAGATGCCGATGCCGGTCGAGCAGATCAGAATGCCGTACTGCGCGCCGCCGTCCGCCACGCAGTGCGCGACCTTCGCGCCGTACACCGCGTAGTCGACGCTCTCCGTCGAGTAGCAGCCGAAGTCCTCAACCTCGATACCCTTTTCCTCCAGATGCTTCCTGACGGCCTCCTTGAGCGCAAAGCCGCCGTGATCC
>USBH01000091.1 GCA_900552925.1 uncultured Oscillospiraceae bacterium | reverse complement strand
GGTCAATGAGCCGGCGCTGATCCTGGCCGACGAGCCTACCGGCGCACTGGACAGCCAGACGAGCCGCGTCGTGATGGATCTCTTTCACGAGCTGCATGAAAAATACCACAAGACCATCGTACTCATCACGCACAACCCCGAGCTGGCCGAGGAATGCCAGCGGGTGCTGACGCTGCGCGACGGTCTGATCGTGGGCGAACGAAAGGGGACCGGCGAACGTGCAGCTTTTTGAGAATATCGGCATGGCGCTGACCAGCGTCAGAAGCAACAAAATGCGCAGTCTGCTCACGATGCTGGGCATCATCATCGGCATTGCGGCGGTCATTGCCATCGAGACCGTCGGCAACAGCATGACCGGCTCGGTCATGGACTCGATGTCCGGCATGGGTGCCAGTAACATTTCTGTCACGGTAACGCAGAAAAGCAGCTCCGACACGTCGGGCACGTCCCAGGGCGTCCAGCTGCGCCGGTTTATGGATTCCAAACCGTCGGACGCAGACCTTATCACCGATGCGATGATAAACGATTTTACAGCCGCTTTCCCGACCCAGGTCCATCACATCGAACTGACCCAGCAGGTGGGCAGCGGCACGACTGCCAAATACGGTGACCCGACCACGACCATCACGGCCACTGTCAGCGGCATCAATCATGCGGCACTGGCAGCCAGGAACGATGATTCGCAGATTTTGTACGGACGCTGGCTGGACGACGACAGGGATGCCGGGCGCAAGGTCGCCTGCGTGTCGGAAAAGTTCGTCGAGCAGGCCATCGGCGGCAGTGCGCAGGACGCCATCGGCAAGGCGGTCACGCTGACCATCAACCAGAATTTGTACACGTTCTATATACAGGGCGTATACAAATACACAGAGGATAGCTACTCCAGCATGTTCGGCGGCAGCGACGACGACAGCATCCAGACGGACTTTTATATCCCGCTGGACGTTGCCAAGGCCATCGCCGGGGCGGGGGCAGGCTACCAGAGCATCACCGTTGTGGCCAACGGCGGCACGGTCAATGTCACGGACTTCGTCAACACGGTGGGGGATTTCTTCGCCAGCTACTACACCCGCAACGACTCCTGGACGGTCAGCGCATCGAGCCTGGCGAGCCTGCTCGACTCGATGAGCAGTATGATGAACACGGTTTCGCTCGGCATCTCGGCCATCGCGGCGCTGTCGCTGCTCGTCGGCGGCATCGGCGTCATGAACATCATGCTCGTCTCCGTCACGGAGCGCACGCGGGAGATCGGCCTGAAGAAGGCGATCGGCGCGAAAAAGAGCCGCATCCTGTGGCAGTTCCTGACTGAGGCGGCCGTGCTCACGAGCATGGGCGGCATCGTCGGCGTCGGCGCGGGCATCGGCCTTGCCGAGATCATCTCCCGCATGACCTCCGCCCCCGTCGCGGTCAGCTTCCCCGCCATCGTGATTGCAGTCGTATTCTCCATGGCGATCGGCATCCTCTTCGGGCTTCTCCCCTCTTTCAAGGCGGCGAACCTGAACCCGATCGACGCACTGCGCCATGAATAAGCAGAGCGGCAGACAGTGATTCTGTCCGCGCTGTAAGATTGAGAAAAGGTATGGCATACAAAAAGACAGCAGACGCTGAAAGCTTTGTCTGCTGTCTTTCATTTTACGCTTCCGCCGCTGCGCGCTCGAAAGCCTCGTGCCAGACCGGGAAGTGCTGCTTCAGCCGGATCGGCTTCAGCGCCGGGGTCGTAAAGCAGTGCTGGGAAACGCCGGTGCAGCTCAAAAGTCCGGTTTCCTTCTGACGCCCGGTATAAACCACTTCAAACCGCACGCCGTTGTAATTCCGGATTTTCAGTTCCAGCACGATCGTCTCGTCGAACCGGATCGGGTGCTTGTAGTTGCACGTGACGCCGAGCACCGGGATCAGGATCCCGGTTTCCTCCATCTGCCGGTACGGGAGCCCGACGTGATTCATCAGCTCGATCCGGGCCTCCTCAAACCAGCGGATGTAATTAGAATGGTGGACGATGCCCATCTGGTCGGTTTCATAGTACTTCGCCGTACGCTCAAATGTATACATGCCGAAACGCCTCACAGATGCATATCGATCAGGTTGGCATAGAAGTCCTTCTGGTGCGCGCCGACCTCCACGTTGATCGGCTTGCCGTCCTTGAACAGGATCACCGTCGGGATGCTCTCGATGCCGTACTGCGTCGCAAGCTCCTGCTCCTCGTCGATGTCGACCTTCGCCACGACCGCCTTGCCGTCATACTCTTCGGCGACCTGCTCGATCAGCGGGGCGATCATCCGGCACGGGCCGCACCACGTCGCAAAAAAGTCGACGAGCACAATTTTATTCTCCTGAATCAGCGATTCCAGCGTTTCCGCCGTCGCGTGTACAAGTGCCATATCGCGTGTTCCTCCCTGTTTTGATTTATTCATACGGGACAATCTCCGCCGAGAGGATCGTTACCTCCGTCAGCGGCATATCGTTGTCATCCGTTTCGACCTGCATAATCTCCCGCACAACGTCCATCCCCTCGAAGACCTGCGCAAACACCGTGTGCCCGGTGCCCGCCGTAGAGTAGGCACCGTCCAGATGCGGGTTTCCGCCGTTCTCTTCGTACAGGGACTTGTATTCGTCCGTCACCTTATCCATGTCGAGCGTTCCGCCGTACATCGCGGTGAACTGGTCCGGCGCCGTCTCATAGTAGCTGTAGAGGGTCTCATACTGGCTCCAGTCTATTGTAACCGGCTCCACCGCGTTTATGAAAAACTGGCTGCCGTTCGTATTGGCGCCGCGGTTCGCGCACGACACGGCCCCCGTGATGTTCAGAAGGTTCGTGTGGAATTCATCCTCGAAGTCCTCGCCCCATATGCTCTGGCCGCCGGCCCCGGTGCCCTCCGGGTCGCCGCCCTGAATCATGAAATCGTCGATGACGCGGTGGAAGGTCAGGCCGTCGTAGTAGCCGGAAAGCGCAAGCGACTTGAAGTTGTAGACCGCCTTCGGCGCCGCATCCGGGAAGAAGCGCAGCTTGATATCGCCGTAATTCGTTTTCAGCACACAGATCTCTTCGCCCGCTTCGGGCGCCTCCAGCTGATAGCCGATTGCCTCCTTATCCGCATCGGAAGAGGGCGTGAGATCCTCCATCGCGACAGTTCCTTCCGTTCCGATGACCTGCTCGGCCGCATTCGGGCCGGAAGCACAGGCCGCAAGCGACAGCGTCACAAGCAGCGCCGCACAGAGTGTGCAGATTTTTTTCATATCCTTTTTCCTTTCATGTGGGCACTTTGACCCACGAACGCTTTGTTTGCTTCTCATTTTATACCAATTTTGTTCAGGAATCAAGGCCTTTGCCCGCCTTCACGAAAATTTAAGAAAGTGCATGTTTGCGGTTTCCGGCTCATATAGTTCATTGTAGTCAAAAGGAGTGAAATCAATGAAATTTTATCCGGAAGGCCATCTGATCGACAGAGCCGAAAACCAGGCCGCCATGCTGAACGCCGCCGCGCTCTCCGACGCCATGCGGGACGCGCGCATTCTGGAAGCGCGCAGCATCATCTGCGATAACGAACACAACCTGATCGTCGATTTAAAGTGCATGCGCGGCATCATCCCGCGCGAGGAGGGCGCGCTCGGCATCCGCGAGGGGACCGTGCGCGACATCGCCATCATCTCGCGCGTCAACAAGCCGGTGTGCTTTGTCGTCACTGATTTCATCCGCGACGCCGCAGGGCGGATCACGGCGGTGCTCTCGCGCCGCAAGGCGCAGGAGCGCTGCCTCGCGCAGTATATATCCGGCCTGACGCGCGGCGACGTGATCGACGTGCGCATCACCCATCTCGAGCCGTTCGGCGCTTTCGCGGACATCGGCTGCGGCATCGTCTCCCTGCTCCCGATCGACGCGATCTCCGTTTCGCGCATCGACCACCCGCGCGAGCGCTTCACCGTGGGCATGGATATCCGCGCCGTCATCCGCGCCAAGGAGGAGAACCGAATCACGCTGAGCCACAAGGAGCTGCTCGGCACCTGGACGCAGAACGCCGAGCGCTTCCGCACCGGGGAAACCGTGGCGGGCATCGTCCGGAGCGTCGAATCCTACGGGATCTTCATCGAGCTTACGCCGAACCTCGCCGGTCTCGCCGAGCTGCGCGAAAACGTGCGTGCGGGCCAGCAGGCCAGCGTCTTCATCAAGAGCATTCTGCCCAGCCGCATGAAGGTGAAGCTCGTGATCGTGGAGTGCTTCGACTACGATTACAAGCCGGAGCCGCCCACTTATTTTTTCACGGGCAGCCATATGGATTCGTTCATCTACTCGCCGCCCGAATGCGACAAGCACATCGAGACCCGGTTCCAGTAGCCGGCCCCGGCGGACGCGCGAAAAATTGTGATTGACAAGCCGGGAAGCGTGTGCTAAAATGTCGGGGAAATAAATACAGTTTTGCTTGCCGCCGGGTAAGCTGTAAAGCATTGATTTCATATCGATAGGCCGTTGCAGATATGAAAGTCAGTGCTTTATTTTTTGCTGTTTTCAGCCCAAAGGCGCAGGCGCTCCGGTTTCCCGGGCACTGCAACGCACGGCGGACTGCCGCACCAAAGCGCAGGTCCGCAATTTTGAAGGGTAAAGTTTTGGAGGTTGAAATGAAAACAAACTGCTTTCGGGATTTCGCAAAATACGCGTCCCTCAATGTAATGGGCATGATCGGGCTTTCCTGCTACATTCTGGCCGACACCTTCTTTGTCTCGAAAGGGCTCGGCGCCAACGGCCTGACCGCCCTGAACCTTGCCATTCCGGTTTACAGCTTCATCAGCGGCAGCGGCCTGATGATCGGCATGGGCGGCGGAACGAAGTACTCGATCCAGAAAAGCCAGGCGGACCACGAGGCGGCCAACCGCACCTTTACATGCGCGCTGTACCTTGCGGCCGCGTTCGCCGTCTTTTTCATGCTTGTGGGCCTTTTCTTTTCCGGCACGATCGTCACCCTGTTCGGCGCGGATGAAAACGTCTTTGAAATGTCGCGGACGTACCTGCAGGTGATCCTTCTGTTCGCCCCCGCCTTTCTGCTGAACAACGTGCTGCTCTGCTTCGTGCGCAACGACGGCGCGCCCCAGCTTTCGATGGCCGCGATGCTCGGCGGCAGCTTCTCCAACATCGTGCTGGACTGGGTCTTCATCTTCCCCTGCCGGATGGGGATCTTCGGCGCCGTTTTCGCCACCGGCCTCGCGCCGATCATCAGCATGATAATTCTCTCCCCGCACTTCATCCGGAAGAAGAACCAGTTCCACCTCACAAAGTGCAGGCCGGAATTCCGGCGCTTTTGCGGCATTCTGTCCAGCGGCGTCCCGTCCCTCGTCACCGAGGTTTCCTCCGGCATCGTGATGATCGCTTTCAACGCCATTATCCTGCGCCTTGCGGGCAACGTCGGCGTCGCGGCGTACGGCGTCATTGCCAATCTCTCTCTCGTCATTATCTCCATTTATACGGGCATCGCGCAGGGCATCCAGCCGATCGTCAGCCGCAGCTACGGCCTGAACGACGCCGGAAGCATGAAGGCCACGCTGCGCTATGCGCTCGCTGCGGCGCTGATTCTCTCCGCGGCGATCTACGCCGTCGTATTCTTCGGCGCCGGGCAGATCGCGGCCATCTTCAACAGCGAGCAAAACGCCATGCTGCAGAGCATTGCGACCGAAGGCCTGCGGCTGTACTTCATCGCCTGCCCGTTCGCCGGCTTCAACGTGGTGATCTCCACGTATTTCACCTCGACCGAACGGCCGCGCCCCGCGCACATCATTTCGATCCTGCGCGGCTTTCTCGTCATTCTGCCGATGGCTTTCCTGCTGTCGCAGCTTTTCAGCATCCGCGGCGTCTGGTGCTCGTTCCCGGCGACCGAGCTGCTCGTGGCTGCAGTCGGACTTGTCTTTTATCTCCACAGCGGGAAGCAAACCGAAAAATCCGCATAAACCAAAGCAGGCCTGCACGGCGCTTTACCGTGCAGGCCCTTTTTATGCCTTGGGATGCGCCCTGCCGGACGCATCTCGATTATTCTTTTGCGTCAAAGGTGTACTGGCCGTCCTTGAAGTCGCACACGTACGACTTGCCGGCCTGGATCGCGCCCTCCAACATTTTCTCGGAAACCGGATCCTCGATCTTGCTGCGGATCGCACGGCGCAGCGGACGCGCGCCGTATACCGGGTCGAAACCGGCGTTCGCAACGGCTTCGACAGCCGCCGGCGTGAATTCCAGCGAAATCTCCATGTCGGAAAGCTGCTTCTTGAGGCCTTCCAGCATCTTGCCTGCGATCTTCTGGATGTCGTCGTGCATGAGCTTATGGAACACGATGATGTCGTCGACACGGTTGATAAACTCCGGACGGAACACCTTCTTGAGCTCGCCCATCACAAGCTCTTTCGTGCGCTCAAAGTCGCGCTCCGCCCCATTGTTCTCCGTATCCGCCGTCGCAAAGCCGAGGCGCTCCTGCTGCTTTTCGGTGATCAGGCGCGCGCCGATGTTCGAGGTCATGATGATGATCGTGTTCTTGAAGTTGACCACCTTGCCGTGCGCGTCGGTCAGACGGCCGTCGTCGAGAATCTGCAGCAGCATGTTGAACACATCCGGATGCGCCTTCTCGATCTCGTCGAACAGCAGGACCGAATACGGCTTGCGGCGCACCGCCTCGGTCAGCTGGCCGCCCTCATCGAAGCCGACGTATCCCGGAGGCGAACCGACGAGACGCGACACCGTATGCTTCTCCATATACTCGGACATGTCGAGACGGATCATCGCCTTTTCATCGCCGAACATCGCTTCCGCCAGCGCCTTGCACAGCTCCGTCT
>USBH01000090.1 GCA_900552925.1 uncultured Oscillospiraceae bacterium | reverse complement strand
GTCTCGTGGGCTCGGAGATGTGTATAAGAGACAGGCATAAGCCGCCGCCTGAACAGTCTCCCGATCATCCGAATGACCCCTTTCCTGAAGCTTTGTGAAAGCGTATGAAAAAAAGAGCGTGGATATGATTGCGCCGCGCGCCGAAATCCTGTACAATATTCTGGAAGCCGGAGAAATGTAAGCTTTTCGTAAGCTTTTTATCTCCGCGTTCGTAAGGGTTATCCTGTACGATTGGAATCAGGAAACTGAGGAGGTCTGCCTTATGCCGGATACAGATAAGAAAACCATACTGGTCGTGGACGACGACCGCGAAATCGTCCGCGCCATCTCCATCACCCTCGAGCGCGAGGGCTACAACGTGCTGAAAGCCTACGACGGGCTGGAGGCGCTCGACTGCGTGACGAGCCGGGACATCCACCTGATCATTATCGACATGATGATGCCGCGGCTCGACGGTCTCTCCGCCGTGATGAAGATCCGCGAAAAGAAGAACCTGCCGATCATCATCCTCTCTGCCAAGGGCGAGGACAGCGACAAGATCATCGGCCTTTCGATGGGCGCGGACGACTACATCGCGAAGCCCTTCAACCCGATGGAGCTCGTCGCGCGCGTCAAGTCGCAGCTCAGGCGCTACACGGACCTCGGCGACATCAACACACGCAGCGACAACTGCATCGTCAACGGCCGGCTGACGTTCCGGACCGACGAGCACGTGCTCTACGCGGACGGCGAGCCCGTCAAGCTGACCGCGACCGAAACCAAGATCGTGGAGCTTCTGATGAAGCACCCGGGCCGCATCTTCCCCGCCGAGGAAATCTACAGCCTCATCTGGAACGAGCCCGCGTACTCCGCCGAAAACACCGTGATGGTGCACATCCGGCGCATCCGCGAGAAGATCGAGATCAATCCGAGCGAGCCGGAATACCTGAAAGTCGTCTGGGGGCTGGGCTATGAAATCGAAAAGCACTAACCTGGCCCGCGGCGTATTCGCCTGGTTCTGCTTCATGCTCGTCGTTTTCTCGCTGATTTTCACCGCGATTTACGGCCTCTCCGTCTTTTCCACGTACGGCGGCGAGATCCTCGACCGGCTGAGCCAGTCCGCCACCACCTACGGGCAGGTGATGCGCGGCGAGCTGCGCGAGCTGGACGTCTACAAGGAAAACGCCTCGAGCTTTTTCGAGCGCCTCTACTACAGCACGCAGAGCGGCGAGACGTCCGCCTCGAATGAGGAAAGCGAGCAGACCGTCCAGGTCGACCGCGGCGTCCGGTACTTCGTTTCCGACGGCGACGCCACTGCTTCGGTCGCGACCGTCTATGTGGAAAGCATCTCCAAGGACAACCTCTACGCGGTCACCGACTACAGCGCGGATCCCGCCGGAAAGACCGTGACGAACGACACGAACTGGGACCCGACCACGCTGCCCGAGGGCTTCAACTACCTGTTCCAGTGCCGCGGCGGCGTTGTGGAGATCTTCCACCAGCAGGAGGGCGGGTCGCTGCAGTGCGTATTCCGCAGCGACGAGCCCGGCGCCTACTACACGGACACGCTGGGTTATACGCTGGAAGCCTTGCGCAGCCAGAAAAAACCGCCGGATATTTCGTTCGCCGTGCGCGCGAAGCCCGAATCGTTCTATGCCTCGAACGAGATCGTCAGCAGCGCGCAGACGTACGCCAACCAGCTTCGTTTTCAGCTCGTGCTGATCGTCACGGCAACCGCGCTGTTCATTCTGATCCTGATCCTCGCGTTTCTGTTCCGCCGCGACCGCAAGCTCTTTGAAACGTATCTCGCGCACGGCCTCAAGTGGATCTGGTTCGAGATCAAGGTCGTCGCTATGCTGGTCTGGAGCGCCATGATTCTGTCGCTGTTCAGTGGGGACGGCTTCGCGATCATCGTCGCGCTGTGCGCCGCGTTCTTCATGTTCTACCTGCTCGGCATCGACATCTCGCACAACCGGCGCATCTACCGGCACAACATCATCCATTCGATTCTGAAATTCGTGCTCGCGAACAAGCACGGCAAGCACTTTGAGCAGATCGAATACCGCAAATACCTCGCGACCGCCGGCGTCCTCGTCGGGCTCGGCATCGCCGCCGTGACCGTGACGCTCTTCGCCAGAAACCGCGACCCCTTTGCGGAATGGCTGCCGGCGTTTTACACGGCCCTCGCGATCGCCGGGCTCGGCACGCTGCTCTGGTTCGCGACCGCGCTGCGCGACGACCTGCGGGATTACGGCATCCTGATGGACCAGATCGAAAAGATGTACAACGGCGATTTGAACGCCGTCAACACGCTGCCGGCCACCTCGCCGCTGTACGGCTCGGCGATGCAGCTCAACATGATCCGCGACGGCATCAAGATCGCCGTGGAGGAGGGCATCAAGTCCGAGCGCACGAAGGTGGAGCTCATCACGAACGTCTCCCACGACATCAAGACGCCGCTGACCTCGATCATCAGCTATGTGGAACTTTTGAAGGCCGAGCCGGACCTGCCGCCGCACGTCATGGATTACATCGAGATCATCTCGCAGAAGTCCGAGCGGCTGCGCCACATGATTCAGGATATTTTCGACGTCTCGAAGGCGGCGACCGGCAACATCTCGCTGGAGCCGGAATACCTGAGCCTCGACAAGCTGCTGCGGCAGACGCTCGCCGACATGGACGAGCTGATGCAGCAAAGCCCGCTGCAGTGGCGCGTGCAGATCCCCGAGGCGCCGTTCCCCGTGCATGTGGACGGCCAGAAGATGTACCGCGTGTTCCAGAACCTGATCAAAAACGCGGCGCAGTATGCGCTCGACGGCTCGCGCGTCTACGTCACGCTGACGCAGCACGACGGCAAGGCCTGCGTCACGATGCAGAACATCTCGAAGTACGAGCTCGGCAAGGACGGCGAGGCGCTGACCGGTCGCTTTGTGCGCGGCGACGACAGCCGCTCCACCTCCGGCAGCGGGCTCGGGCTTTCGATCGCGAAGAGCTTCACCGAAGCCTGCGGCGGCACCTGCACGGTATCCGTGCAGGGCGACCTGTTCACCGTCGCGATCATCCTGCCGCTCGTCTCCCCGCCGGAGCCAGCCGCGCCGCGCTCTGCTGCCGGCATGGGCACTACAGATTCCTCAGGGGACTCCAAGGAAGACGCCGCCGGCGCGAATGAAAGCGCACAGACAAATCGCGCTGTCGATTCTGAAAACGAACCCGAATAGACATACAGCGTCTTTTTGCAAAGCGCGCCCATACGGAATTTACCATATGGGCGCGCTTTTCTTATACAACTATTTTTTAATACAACTATTTTTTATAACCGCGTCGGCAGAATCAAAACGGCCGGTATTGTGACCGCACAGTATACAAAGTACGCGATAATCATTGTGCTTATGTTGGCGTTCTGCAAATACAGGATGAAATAAGCAATCAGGGCGGCGACGGCAAACACGGCGCACAAGCTCCCCGCAATCGCGTTTACACGGTCCCACTTCTCTTTGCTTTCCATGGCCTTTTTGTTGTGGTATCCCACGCGAAAGTCAGGAAATTGCGTGTGCTTCCTCTTTAAAACAACGGCTAGAATCCCCAAAACAAGCGCATAAACCGCATAAAGCAAAAACACCAGAAAATGTGCCATGTGCTCTTCACTCTCCCACCGCTTCGTTTGCCGGTCTGTTCAGCTTTATGTTACCACAGCGCCGGACAAAATGCAAGAACAGCCGCAGCGGTGCATGACCCTGCGGCTGTTCCCGAATTGATGCGCCGCGCTTCGCCGGGCGGCTGTGCGTCTTACTGCACGGCCTTTTCCAGCGCCTGCTGCACGTCGGCGAGGATGTCCTCGATGTTCTCGATGCCGACGGAGAAGCGGATCAGGTCGGCGCCGACGCCGGCCTCCTTGAGCTGCTGGTCGGAAAGCTGGCGGTGCGTCGTGCTGGCGGGATGCAGCACGCAGGTGCGCAGATCCGCCACGTGCGTGACGACCGAAGCCATCTCCAGGCTGTCCATAAACTTCGTAGCCGCCTCGCGGCCGCCCTTGATGCCGAAGGAAACGACGCCGCAGGTGCCGTTCGGCATATACTTCTGCGCAAGCGCATAGTACGGGCTGCTCTCCAGACCGGGGTAGTTGACCCAGGCGACGCGCTCGTCCGCCTCAAGGAATTTCGCGACGGCCAGCGCGTTCGCGCAGTGGCGCTCCATGCGCAGCGCGAGCGTCTCCATGCCGAGGTTCAGCAGGAACGCGTTCATCGGCGCGGCCTGCGCGCCTAGGTCGCGCATCAGGTGGCAGCGCGCCTTGGCGATATAGGCTGCCTTGCCGAACTGCTTCGTGTAGATGACGCCGTGGTACGACTCGTCCGGCTCGGTCAGCTCCGGGAACTTGCCGTTGTCCCAGTTGAAGTTGCCGCTGTCCACGATGGCGCCGCCGACCTGCACGGCATGGCCGTCCAGATACTTCGTCGTGGAATGGACGACGATGTCGACGCCGAACTCGAACGGACGGCAGTTGATCGGCGTCGGGAAGGTGTTGTCCACAATGATCGGCACGCCGTGCTCGTGGGCGATCTGCGCGAACAGCTCGAGGTCCGTCACGACGAGCGAGGGATTCGCAAGCGTCTCCGCAAACACGCAGCGCGTGTTCTCGCGGAAGGCCGCGCGCAGCTCGTCCGCCGTAGAGGTCGGCGAGACGAAGGTGAAATCGATGCCCATTTCCTTCATCGTCTTGTAGAACAGGTTGAAGGTGCCGCCGTAGATCGCGCTGGAGCAGACCACATGGCCGCCCGCCCGGCAGATGTTCAGGATCGCCATCAGCGAAGCCGCCTGGCCGGAGGAGGTGATCATCGCGCCGACGCCGCCCTCAAGCGCCGCGAGCTTCTTCTCCACCGCGTCGAGCGTCGGGTTGCCGAGGCGCGTATAGAAAAAGCCGTCGGCCTTCAGGTCGAACAGGTCGCCCATCTCCTTGGAGCTTTCATAGGTGTACGTCGTGCTCTGCACGATCGGCACAACGCGCGGCTCGCCGTTGCCCGGCGTATAGCCCGCGTGGATGCAGGTCGTATCGGGTTTATACTTCTTCATTTTTTATAGCCTCCATTCCATGCGAATGCATGCGTTTTTACATAAAGAGCGATTTCAGGAACGCCGCGATCTGATCCGTTGCGAGAACGACGAGCATCACGATAATCATAAACGCAATGATCGAAACGCTCTGGATCAGCATGCGCTTTCCCTTGGGCATTTCGTCCTCTTCCTCCGGGGGCGCGGGCTCCTCAAGCCCCTCGGCCGCCGCTTCGTTGGCGCGCTCGAGATCCTGATACTCCACATAGATGTTCCGGTCGGTCGGCAGGAATTCCGGGTCGTAGACGCTTGTGGAAAAACCGGCCTTCACCGGCTCGGTGCGGTGCCGGATCGCGCGCGATTCAAAGATTTCCGAAAGCTCCGCGGCTTCGCCCTCATGGACCTTCATGAAAAAGACCTCGTCCTCCGCCTTTGCGGGCCGCAGCGAGCGGCTGCGCCGGCAGTTCGGACAGGCGCGGGTGGAATCCTCGCAGATCGTCCGGCATTTTGTGCAGTAGAGCATGTTCGCCTCCCTATAACGGCCTGAGCCGGTATAGGCATAGTATAGCACACGCCTCCCCTGAATTCAACAAAAAATCTCAGCGCAGCACGGGCTGCAGCTGTTCGCCGCGGAACGAGGCCTCGAGCGTCTCGGGCAGCAGCTCGAAATGCGCGACGAGCGAATTCGGCTTTTTCTCAGGGTCGTCCTGCCCGAGGGGCGTAAAAAAGATGTGCTTTGTGTTCAGAAGCGTGCCGATGTTCCGGCAGGAGGCGCCGAGCGCGTCGTTCGACGCCAGCGCGAGGACGACCGGCATCTTGATGCGCAGACCGGACTTGACCGCCATCGTGACGCTCGTGTCCGTCACGGCGTTCGCGATTTTCGCCGCGGTGTTCCCGGTGCACGGCATGACGACCAGCGCGTCCGCCAGATGCTTCGGGCCGATCGGCTCCGCCCCGGCAATCGTGTGGATGATCTCCCGCCCGCAGATCTCGCGGATGCGGCGGCGGAAGCTCTCCGCCGTGCCGAAGCGTGTGTCCGTATTGTAAGCCGTTTCGCTCATCACCGGCAGGATTTCATACGTCTCTCTCAACCGTGCGAGCTGCTTCAGCGCGTTTTCGAACGTGCAGAAGGAACCGCACAGGGCAAATGCAATGGTACGCATCACGCGATCACTACTCCTCAAGCATATTGTAAACGGCTTCCTTGATGTATTCCGCCGCTGTTTTCGGCGCGACGCGGCCGGGCAGCGACAGCGCCTCGACGACGCGGACCTGCAGCCGCGCGGCGCTCTCCCGGTCTATGCCGCCCGGCGCGGAGGCGAGCTCCAGAATCAGCGTATCCGCGTCCTGCTGGGCGAGCACGGGCGCGCCGATGACCCGCGCGGGCACCGTGTTGAAAATGATGTCGAACCGGCGCGTGATCTCGCGGTACGTGAGCGGCTCGGCGCCGAGCGCGCGCGCAAACATCAGGTCGCTCTTCTTCCGCGCCGCGACGAAAACATGCGCGCCCATCGCGTGCAGGAGCAGCGTCAGGTTTTTCCCGATGCGGCCGAGGCCCGTGACGAGGCACGAAGCGCCGTTGATCGTGCCCGGGTACTCGCGGACCGCCGCGGCGACCGCGCCCTCCGCCGTCGCGATCGCGTTGCCGACCGCAAGCTCCTCGCGCCGGTAATAATCCTCCGGCTCGATCTCCTTCCAGATAGCGGACGACGCCGTGAGCTTCTGGATCATCCCGCCGTAGACCGTGCGGTTGCAAAACTGCGCGGCAAAATCGTCGTTCAGCCGGATCGGCTCCGCGGCGAACGGCGCGAGCAGCGTCTCGCCGTCCCGCGTTG
>USBH01000089.1 GCA_900552925.1 uncultured Oscillospiraceae bacterium | reverse complement strand
GGCTCGGAGATGTGTATAAGAGACAGTGATCAGGTCTTCGATGTCCATTTCGCCGCTGATCGCCGCGATCTCCGTGCGGCGCTCGTCGCCGAATTTCTTCTTCATCTCGAGCGCTTCGTCCTTGATGATGCCGAACCGGCGCGCCTCGCTGCCGACGATGTCGATGTAGTCGGCGATCTTGAGGCGCAGCGCGGCGAGCTCTTCCTCGATCTTCGTGCGCTCGAGGCCGGTGAGCTGGCCGAGGCGCATCTGCACGATGGCCTGCGCCTGCACGTCGTCGAGGCCGAAGCGCGTCATCAGCGCTTCCTTGCCTTCGGGGATCGACTTCGAATTGCGCAGAATCGCGATGACCTCGTCGATGAAGTCGAGCGCGATCATCAGGCCGTCCAGAATGTGGGCGCGCTCCTGCGCCTTTTTCAGCTCGTACTGCGTGCGGCGCAGCACGACCTCGCTCTGGAAGCGGATGTATTCCTGCAGGATCTGCTTCAGCGTCAGCGTGCGCGGCTGCCCGTCGACAATCGCGAGCATGATGACGCCGAACGTCACCTGCATCTGCGTGAGCGAATACAGGTTGTTCAGGACGATCTGCGGCGAAGCGTCGCGCTTGACGTCGATGACGATGTGCATGCCGTTGCGGTCCGAATGGTCGTCGATGTTCGAGATGCCGTCGAGCCGCTTCTCCTTGACGAGGTCCGCGATGCTCTCGATCAGCCGCGCCTTGTTGACCTGGTACGGCAGCTCGGAAACGACGATCTGGAACCGGCCGTTCGGCTTTTCAACGATCTCGGCGCGGGCGCGCACGTGGATCTTGCCGCGGCCCGTGCCGTAGGCGGCGCGGATGCCCGAGCGGCCCATGATGATGCCGCCGGTCGGGAAGTCCGGCCCCTTGATGTGCTGCATCAGGCCGTCGAGCGTGATGTCGGGGTCGTCGACCATCGCGCAGACGCCGTCGAGCACCTCGCCCATATTGTGCGGGGGGATATTCGTCGCCATGCCGACCGCGATGCCGGTCGAGCCGTTGACGAGGATGTTCGGGAAGTGGGAGGGCAGGACGCGCGGCTCCTTCAGGCGGTCGTCGTAGTTCGGGTCGAAATCGACGGTGTCCTTGTCGATGTCCCGCAGCATCTCGACCGAGAGCTTGCTCATCCTCGCCTCGGTGTATCGGTAGGCAGCCGGGGGGTCGCCGTCGACGGAGCCGAAGTTGCCGTGGCCGTCCACGAGCATGTAGCGCATCGAAAAATCCTGCGCGAGGCGCACGAGCGCGTCGTACACCGAAGCGTCGCCGTGCGGGTGGTAGCGGCCGAGCACGGCGCCGACCGTATCGGCGCACTTTCTGTACGCCTTTTCCGGCCACAGGCTGTTCTCGTACATCGTGTACAGGATGCGCCGGTGCACGGGCTTTAAACCGTCGCGCACATCCGGCAGCGCGCGGGACACGATGACGGACATGGAATAATCGAGGAACGAATCCTCCATGATCTGTTTCAGGTCGACCTGTATGAGGTTTTCCCTTTTTTCTTCTGTATGGTCCATTGGCTTTGTGTCCTTTCGCGCTTAGATATCCAGATTCTTGACGTATTTTGCGTTTTTCTCGATGAATTCGCGGCGCGGCTCCACCTTGTCGCCCATCAGGACGGTGAAGACCTCGTCGGCCTGCGCGGCGTCGCTCGGCGTGACCTGCAGCATGACGCGCGTGTCGGGGTTCATCGTCGTCTCCCAGAGCTGTTCGGAGTCCATCTCGCCGAGGCCCTTGTAGCGCTGGATGTCGTAGCCGGTCTGCAGCTCCGCCATGATCTGGTCGCGCTCGGCGTCGGAATACGCGTAATAGTGGCGCTTGTTCTTCGTGATGCAGAACAGCGGCGGCTGCGCGATGTAGACGTGGCCGGCCTCGACGAGCGGGCGCATGTAGCGGTAGAAGAACGTCAGCAGCAGCGTGCGGATGTGCGAGCCGTCGACGTCGGCATCGGCCATGATGATGACGCGGCCGTACCGCAGCTTTGCAAGGTCGAATTCCTCGCCGATGCCGGTGCCGAGCGCCGTGATAACCGGCATCAGCTTGTCGTTGCCGTAAACGCGGTCGAGCCGCGCCTTCTCGACGTTCAGCATCTTGCCCCACAGCGGGAGGATCGCCTGGAATTTCCGGTCGCGGCCGCCCTTGGCGGAGCCGCCTGCGGAGTCGCCCTCGACGATGTAGATCTCGGTTTCCTCCGGATTTCTGGACTGGCAGTCTGCGAGCTTGCCGGGCAGCGTCGCGCTTTCGAGCGCCGACTTGCGCCGCACGAGGTCGCGGGCCTTGCGGGCCGCCTCGCGCGCGCGGGAAGCCGCCATCGCCTTGTCGAAGATCGCGCGGGCGACGGCCGGGTTCTCCTCGAGGAACGTCATCAGCTTGTCGGAGACGGTCGCGCTCACGAGGCCCGCGATCTCCGTGTTGCCGAGCTTGCCCTTCGTCTGGCCCTCGAACTGCGCCTCCTTGACCTTGACGCTGATGACGCAGGTGAGGCCCTCGCGCACGTCCTCGCCGGACAGTTTCTTGTCGGATTCCTTCAGAATATTGTACTTTCTCGCGTAATCGTTCATGATGCGCGTCAGCGCGCGCTTGAAGCCCTCCTCGTGCGTGCCGCCGTCCACCGTGTGGATGTTGTTCGCAAACGAGAGGATGAACTCGTTGAAGCTGTCGGTGTACTGCATGGCGATTTCGCAGGTGGAGTTGTTGTCCGCCGCGGTCGCCGCAAAGTAGATCGGCTCGGGGTGGATCTTTTCCTTGCTGCGGTTCAGGTACTCGACGAAGCTCGAGACGCCGCCCTCGTAGTGGAATTCCTCGCTCCGCACGTTTTCCGCGTCGCGCTCGTCCGTCAGCACGATGCGCACGCCCGCATTCAGGAACGCCTGCTCGCGCAGACGCGTTTCGAGCGTCTCAAATTCGTAGACCGTCGTCTCCTTGAAGATTTCGGGGTCGGCCTTGAACCGCACCGTGGTGCCGGTCTCCGTCGGGTCCTCGAGCGGCCCCACGTCCTTCAGGTCGTAGACGGCGTCGCCGCGCTCGAAGCGCTGGCGGTACAGGCGGCCGTCCTGCCGCACCTCGACTTCCAGCCACGTGGACAGCGCGTTGACGACCGAAGCGCCGACGCCGTGCAGGCCGCCGGAAACCTTATAGCTGCCGCCGCCGAACTTGCCGCCCGCGTGCAGAATCGTATAGACGACCGTGACGGCCGGCAGGCCGGTCTGCTGCTGCACGCCGACCGGGACGCCGCGGCCGTTGTCCCGCACATAAATGACGTCGCCCGGCAGGATCTTGACGTCGATGCGGTCGCAGTAGCCGGCAAGCGCCTCGTCGATCGCGTTGTCGACGATCTCATAGACGAGGTGGTGCAGGCCGCGCGGCCCCGTGGAGCCGATGTACATGCCCGGGCGCTTCCGGACGGCCTCCAGACCCTCGAGAACCTGGATCTGGTCTGAGCCGTAATTCGTATCTACATGAGTCATTTCATTGATATCCATCTGTGCGCTCATTATCCTTTCTTGTCCGCATGGTTACCTTTATATATAGTATACCATAAAAGCCCGCGCTTTACAAGGATATCCTTGCGAAATTGCAGTAAAAATGCACAGGAAAACCGCGGGTTTCCCTGTGCACATTTTTCTGTCTGTTCCGCCTTTGGAAGCGCGCGAAACGCCCCCGGCCGAAAGCCGGGCCGATCGCCGCGCGTTTAAAACCGATGCGGGCCGCATCAGCGGCCTTCATCCGTATACCGGCCGGTATCCATCTCGGAAAAGGCGTCGTCCGCGCCGCGCTCTGCGCCGCGGCGCTGCGCGGCCGGCCGGCGCTTCTCCTGTGCCGGGCGCTGCACGCGCTTGATGACCGGCTTTTTCAGGTAGACCGTGAAGAGGCTCAGGATGAAAAAGAGGACGAACGGGATCAAGACATACAGGCAGGTGAACAGCCCGATGTCGTCGAGCACGAACTTATGGAAGAAGTAGATGCATATGCCGGCGCAGATCGCGATCACGGAGAACACATAGACGAGCGGGGAAAGATACACGTTCGAGATGCCGCCGCAGCGCGGGCACTTGTACTCGCCCTCGCGCTTGAGCTTCCACGTGCGGATCAGATTGACGCGCTTGCGGCAATACGGGCACGTCGGGATACCAAAATACTGCATAAGATGGGTTTCCTTTCCTGATTATTTCTGCTTCTGCGCCGCCGGCCGTTCAAACGGAAGGCCGCCGAGCTCGGCACGGGAGCGCTTCAAAAGCGTTGCGGGCGCAATCTGCGTGATGTAGACGCGCTGGCCGCAGACAAAGCCGCGGCACACGACGATGGAGCGCGGCAGGTCGTAGCAGACGTCCTCCACGAGGTTTTCGTCCTCCGCCCGCTTCAGGAAATCGCGCGTCGTTTTGGAGACCGTCGTATTTTCCAGATCAAATATGCCGATCACGTCGTCTTCACGCACGACGACGCCGAGGCCGAGATGGATATACATGCGATCCCCCTTTTAAAGCAGCGTGCGCGGCGCCTGTTCCCGCCCCAGGGCGCAAAACAGGCCGCACACATGTATTTTACCATAATTTTATCATAAAACCCGCCCGGCGTACAGCCGGAGAATGTAACCGTTTTCTTAATTTTTCAGCACGCCGCACTCCACGAGGAAGCCGCGGCCGCGTTCCATCAGGCGGACGGTTTCGGGGTCGCAGCAGGTGATGAACACCTGCCGGCCGTCGAGGTGGTTCAGAAGGTAGTCGCGCCGGCTCATGTCCAGCTCGCTCATCACGTCGTCGAGAAGGACCACGGGCCGCTCGCCGGTCTTTTCGAACAGGATGTCGGCCTCCGCGAGCTTCAGCGCCAGCACGATGCTGCGCTGCTGCCCCTGCGAGCCGTATGTGCGGGCGGAAAGCCCGTCGATCTCGATCGAGAGGTCGTCCCGGTGCGGGCCGGCCGAGGTGAAGCCCATGCGGATATCCGTCGCGCGGTTCTCCCTAAGGGCAGAAAAGAACGCCCCCGCGATCTTCTCCTGCGTGTCGGCGCCGCGAAACGGCGCGTAGGAAAACGCGACGCCCTCGCGCTCCTTCGCAATGCCGCTGTAGATCTCCGCGGCCTTCGGCGCGAGCGCCCGGCAGAACGCGATGCGCTCCAGCGTGACCTGCGTACCGAACAGAATCAGCCGCTCGTCCCAGATGTCGAGCGTGTCCTCGAGCTCCGGGTGGCGCACGATGTCCTTCAAAAGCGCGTTGCGCTGCTGCAGCGCCTTGTTGTAATTCGTCAGCACACGGGCGAACGCGGGCTTCGCCTGGCACAGCGCGCCGTCGATAAACGCGCGCCGCCGCGCAGGGCCCTCCTTCACGAGCAGCAGGTGCTCCGGCGAAAAGATGACCGCGCAGAATTTGCCGACGAGCGCGGAGCCCGTCTTTTTTTCAACGCCGTTGATCACGCTCGAGCGCCGCCCGTTTTTAAACAGGAGCTGCAGGTTCTGCGCGCGCCCCTCGGTGAAAAGGTCCATCGAGAGCGCGGCCGACTCGGCGTTTTTCCCGTCGACGAGACGCGGCAGCTCGCCGTCCTTCGTGCCGCGGAACGAATGCCCGCCGGTGAAAAGCCAGATCGCCTCGAGCAGGTTCGTCTTGCCCTGCGCGTTGCTGCCGAAAATCACGTTGATCGTGTCGCACGGGAAGATTTCCCCGTCCTGCAGGTTGCGGAATTGCTCGAAGCCAAGGCGTGTGACGTTCAAAGCCTCAGCCCTCCGCGACCTGCACGGTGTAGCGCACGCCGTTGTACTCGGCGAAATCGCCGTCGCGCATCTTCTTGCCGCGCATCGTGCAGACCTCGCCGTTGACGAGGACGTCCCCGTTCTGGATGACGAATTTCGCCTGGCCGCCGGTATCCAGCGCGCCGCCGAGCTTCAGAAGCGCGTCGAGCCGGATGAATTCTGTTGTGATCTGTATCGTTTCGTTCATCGAATCATTTCCTCTTATCCGATTTTATGTTTCACGCCGCTGTGCACCGCTCGCGGACACCGTGTGAAACATTTCTTAAGCTTAAACCTCGCTGCGCAGGCGGACCGGCAGGACGAGGAACGAGAAGCTGTCGCCCTCCTTCGGCAGGACGAGCATCGGGCTGATCGGCCCGCCGAGCTCCAGCCGCACTTCGTCGCATTCGGCCGCGCGGAGCGCGTCGAGCAGATACTTGTTGTTGAAGCCGATTTCGAGCGGGTCGCCGGTGATTTTCGCCTCGATCTGGTCGTTCGCGCGGCCCATCGTCGTGGAGCAGAGCAGCTTGACGGTGTCCTCGTTGAAAACACAGCGCACCGGGCTCTTGAGCCGGTCGGTGATCAGCAGCGAAACGCGCTCGACACTGTCGATCAGCGTGCGCGTCGAAACCGTGACTTCGGTCTTCTTGTCCTTCGGAAGCGCCGCGCGGTAATCGAGGAATTCGCCCTCAAGCAGCGCGGAAAGCACGGTGTAATTGTCTATTTTGAACAGAATGTGGCGGCGGCTCGGGCAGATCTCGACCTCGCCGTCGTCGTCGCGCAGGAGCTTGAGCACTTCGCTGAGTGTCTTTCCAGGAACGACAAAGTCGAGGCTTCCGTCAAAGCGGATCGCCTCGCGGCGCAAAGCGAGGCGGTAGCCGTCGACGGAGACGACGTCGAGCATGTTGTCTTCAATTTTAAACAGGCTGCCCTGGTGGATCGGCTTCGCGTTCGAGTCCGCAATGGCGAAAAGCGTCTGGCGGATCATACTTTTCAACACATTGGCGGGCAGGCGCAGCGTGTCGGTGTCGGTGATCTTCGGAAATTCCGGGAATTCGGCGGCGTTCATGCCGATGATCGTGAAGCAGCTGACGCCCTGTCTCTTATACACATCTGACGCTG
>USBH01000088.1 GCA_900552925.1 uncultured Oscillospiraceae bacterium | reverse complement strand
TCTACACCGTCTAATTCGTCGGCAGCGTCAGATGTGTATAAGAGACAGTCGCCAAGCAGTACCGCGACGCGCTCGCCGCGTACTTCCCCGAGGCGTTCGGCAACGCCTATCTCGTCTCGACGGCCCCGGTCATGGGCGTGCGCGAATCGCGCCGGATCGTCGGCGATTACATGCTCACCGTTGAGGACTACATCACGAAGGCCGACTTTGAGGACGAGATCTGCCGCAACAGCTACTACCTCGACATCCACTACACGCTCGACGAGCTCCACCTGCTCGCAGACGGCAAGATCGATGAAGACAAGCGCAGCGCCCGCTACGGCCCGGGCGAATCGCACGGCATCCCCTACCGCGCGCTGCTGCCCGCAGGCATCCGGAACGTGCTGGTCGCCGGCCGCTCGATCTCCTGCGACAAGCGCATTCAGGGCTCTGTGCGCGTGATGCCGGTCTGCCTCGCGATGGGCGAAGCCGCCGGTATGGCCGCAGCGTTTGCCGCCTCGGACAGCGGCGACGTGCACGCGGTCGACGTGCAGAAGCTGCGCGCCACGCTCCGGCAGAACGGCGCATATTTCCACTGAATTTCCATGTGATCCTGCCGCGCGGCATGCCTGCTTTTCGCGCGGGCGGCGCGGCCCATCGGTGCGGCAGCGGCCGCATCCATCCAGCAATCGGGAGGAACTGCATATGAAATACGACATCATCGTGGTCGGCGGCGGCTTTGCCGGCGTCGCGGCGGCGGTCTCCGCCGCAAGGGAGGGCACCAAAGTGCTCCTGCTCGAAAAGAGCGGGTTCCTCGGCGGCGCCGCCGGAAACTGTTACATCAACCCGTTCATGGGCTACACGACGAAGATCGACGGGAAATCAACGGCGCTTTCCGACGGCATCTTCACGGAAATTCTCGACCGGCTCGACCAAAAGGGCGGCCTGCACAGGAACCGCGTCACCTTCAGCGAGGAAATCCTGAAGCTCGTGTTCGACGAGATGACCGAGGAGAGCGGCGTCGACGTGCTGTTCCACGCCTATCTGCTGCGCGCGGAGCGGGAATGCGACCGTGTAAAGTCCGTCACCATTACAGGAAAGGGCGGCGAAATGACCTTCACGGCGGACTACTTCATCGACGCGACCGGCGACGCAGACCTGACCGCTCTGGCGGGCTGCAGCTACCGCATCGGCCGTGAAGAGGACGGCCTCTGCCAGCCGATGACGCTGTGCTTCCGCCTTTCGAACGTCGACGTCGACCTCGCCTTCAAAAACTCCGAAGCCATCAACGAGCTTTACAGGCAGTTCCGCGAGGCGGGCAAAATCAAAAACCCGCGCGAGGATGTGCTGAAGTTCAAGTATGTGGCGGACGGCGTTCTGCATCTCAATTCGACGCGCATCGTCAAGCGCTCGCCGTTCGACCTTTACGACCTCAGCTTCGCCGAACGCGAAGCGCGCCGCCAGATGTTCGAGCTCTACACCTTCCTGAAGGAAAACTGTGCGGGCTTTGAGAACTGCGTGCTGCTCTCCTCCGCCCCGGAAATCGGCGTACGCGAGAGCCGCATGATCGACGGCCTTTACACGCTGACGGTTTCCGACCTCAAGGACTGCGTGCGCTTTGACGATTCCGTCGCAGCCTGCAACTACGACATCGACATCCACAACCCGGAGGGCACCGGCACGAGCCACTACTATTTTGAAGAGGGCACGTACTACACGATTCCCTACCGGAGCCTTGTGCCGAAGAACATCCGGAACCTGATCGCTGCCGGGCGGTGCATTTCGGGCTGCCATGAGGCGCAGGCCT
The DNA here is from genome assembly GCA_900552925.1 of uncultured Oscillospiraceae bacterium. Classification (GTDB taxonomy): domain Bacteria; phylum Bacillota; class Clostridia; order Oscillospirales; family Acutalibacteraceae; genus Hominenteromicrobium; species Hominenteromicrobium gallistercoris. The sequence goes on along the minus strand of USBH01000088.1, from coordinate 5,318 downwards.
CCTTCCGCATCATGCCCACCTGCTGCAGCACCGGGCAAGCGGCCGGCCTCGCCGCCGCGGTCGCCGTGCACGACCGCACCGATTTCCCGGAGACGGACGTCGCGAAGATTCAGGCCCTGCTGCGCAAGTATCACGCCTTTATCTGAGAATTCCCCTTTTACGCAAAAGAAGGAACAGGCTGTGTCCTGTTCCTTCTCCGTTTTTTCCGCTCTCCGCCGGCCTGAACGCTCCTGTGCAGCCGGTTCATTCGATTCCGAGCGCATCCTTTGCGAGCCGGTCGGCAAGATCGTTGTACGTATCCCCCGAATGGCCCTTGACCTTGACAAAGCGGAACTGCACCCGCTCCGCTGCCTGCCGGCAGAATTCGCGGTAAGCGATCGTGCCGGGCTTATTCGCCTTCCATTCGCCGGTCGCCCACTTGGCCACACCCTCGTAATCGTGGTAAAGGACAACGCGCGGCACGCCGTGCTCCATGCAGTAGGTGAGGATGGTCTCCGCGCCCTTGATTTCGCCGGCCACATTGTGCATCTGGGCCAGCTGCGCATCCTCAAACTTCTGGGAAAAGTGCAGCTCTTCGCCGTTCAGAAAGAGCACTGCGCCGCAGGAAAAGGCGTTTGTCCCGCTGTGGTAGCTGCCGTCCACGTAAGCGACGGCCTCCCCTTCCGCAGCCTGTCCGCTTTGGACGAGGCTGTCCGCCCCCTGCATGTAGGCCTCGGCTTCGGCGCGCGTCGGAAAGCTCTTGAAGGACGCCCCCTTGAAGCCCGTCGTCTGGGCGCGGCATTCGTCCCAAGTCTCGAATATGCCCGTTTTGCGGCCCGCCCGCACCGCGTAGTATTTCTTTGCCATCCTGTTCCTCCGTCTCTCGGAATACCTTGAATCCGTGTCGGCCGCTTTTCGGCCCGGCTGCATCCGTCTTGTGATTTGTCTAGTATACCATGCCGCACGGCAGCGCTTCAAGCCATTTTTTCGGCGTTTCCGTTCTGTCGGGATAAAAAACAGAAAATCATCAAAATCTGTTGACCAAACCCGGATTTTCAAGTAAAATAATACTGTATATAGTATTCTGTTCGGAGGTTTTCCTTATGCAGACACAGTTTGGAACACGTTTTCTGCCGCGGCTTTGCAGTCTGGCGCTCGCCGCGTTCCTGTTCTGCGCCGCATCTCCAGCCGTTTTCGCCACTGAAGCCGACAATACGCATGCGCTGCACAGCGGCCCTTCGGACCTTTCCGTCGTCACCGCAAAGCTTTCCGACGGCGACACGGTCCGGATTCTGGAGCACACCAGCACGGACTGGACGCGCATCGCGCTGGAGGACGGCACGACCGGATACTGCGACAGCGCGCTGCTCAGCATCCGCGGCGAGGAGGATTCCGGCGACGGCACATCGGACGTCGGCGAAACGCTCCGCCCCGTCTCGATCCTCTCCGCGCCGGACGCAGAGGCGCCGGCCGTCGGAAAGCTCGCCGCAAACGTCTATATCACGCTGCTCTCCGCGCCTGAGGACGGCGCCTATACGGAAGTCACCGTCAACAGCCAGACCACCGGCTACATCGATTCCGAAGCGGTCCGCCCGGTCCGGACAATCACCGCAGTCGTCGCCCCGCGCCCGACGCTTTCCGAGGAAGGCGCGGAAACCGAAGCTGAAGCGCGTGAAAAGCTCGCATCGCTTGCCGTCTACTTTGAGGACAGCTGTTACTGGAACACCGCGGGTGTCCCCGCCGACGCGCAGGACGCGTTCAGCATCACCGACACGCCGTGCGACCATTCCATGGACGGATACGTTTTCTGCAACACCTACTCGGGCATAACGGAGACCTGCTTTCCGGAATACGGCTCCGGCAGCACGCAGTGCCTCGGCTACGCGAGCCTGCTCAGCGATCTGGTCTTCGGCACCGAGGCGCCGATCCGCGTCCATTACGACTTCGACCGCCTCCGGGTCGGCGACCACATCCGCCTGCGCAGCTGGGAGCATTCGATGGTCGTGACGGAAATCGGCACGGAGGCGGATGGCTCGCGGTACATTCAGGTCACCGAGGTCAACGAAGACTACGAGACCTGCCGGATCTCCTGGGGACGCACGATCACCGAGGACGAGCTGTACGGGCTCGGCGATACCGTGCAGATCCTGACGCGCTATGCGGAGGACTGACCGGGAACCGCCGGACGAGCGATCTCACAAAATTCACAGCGCAGAGCCAAAACGGCCGCCGACTGGAAGATTGTCGGCGGCCGTTTTTTTCGTTTCCGTGTGGTTTTACTGCGTCGGGCTTTTCAGCCGAAAATGGCTGTGGAATAATAGCGGTCCCCGCTGTCCGGCAGAACGGCCACAAGCGTTTTTTCCGCATTTTCGGGCTTCTGCAGCAGACGCACGGCGGCGGCCAGCGCCGCGCCGGCCGTGATCCCGTTGAGGATGCCCTCCGTGCGCGCGAGCAGCCGCGCCGCGCGGTAGGCCTCTTCGTCGGTTACGGTCATGACTGCGTCGACGTACCTGGAATCATAGTTGCCGGGCACGAAGTTGGCGCCGATGCCCTGCAGGCCGTGCGGTCCGCTTTTCCCCTCCGTGATCAGCGGCGATGCGGCGGGCTCCAGCCCGACGACCTGCACGCCGGGCTTTTTCTCCTTCAGGTAGCGTGCCGTGCCGCTGATCGTGCCGCCGGTTCCGATGCCCGCGACAAAAATGTCCACGGCGCCGTTCGTCTGCGCATAGATTTCCGGTCCCGTCGTCTCATAGTGCGCCTGCGGATTGGCCGGATTCTCAAACTGCGACGGGATGAAGCTGTTCTCCGTTTCCGCCGCAAGTTCTTCCGCTTTCTCGATCGCGCCGCGCATCCCCTGCGCGCCGGGCGTCAGAACGATTTCCGCACCGTACACGGCAAGCAGCTTCCGCCGTTCGGCGGTCATCGTCTCCGGCATCGTGAGAATAACCCGGTAGCCGCGCGCCGCGGCCAATGCAGCCAGCGCGATCCCGGTGTTTCCGGAAGTCGGCTCGATGATTGTCGCGCCCGGCACGAGGCGGCCGTCCCGCTCCGCGGCCTCCAGCATGGAAAGCGCCGCGCGGTCCTTTGCGCTGCCGGTCGGGTTCAAGTATTCGAGCTTCAGGAACGGCGCATTCATAAGGCCGCTCGCAGCTGCAAAGCGCGAGGCGCGCAGCAGCGGCGTTCCGCCCACCAGCGCCGCCGCGCTCTCGACGATCTGTGATTCTCTCATGGTCAATCCTCCTTTTGAAGTATTCCCCTCTATTGTACCGCGATACGCCGGTTTGTCAAGGAAGCGCCCGGCAGCCGGCTCCGGCTTTTGCAAATGTTTTGCATTTGTCAGAATAAATTAAGTTGTTATTTTGTATATTTCATTGTATAATGTGCTTGTCTGGTATCTTTTTATCCGGGCAGCGCAGTTTTTTTCTGCACGCCCGGCAAAACGAAAAAATGCGGGGTAATTTGAGAAAGGAAGAATTTGTATGACAAAGAAAAAAATCGGGATCATCGCCGGCATCGCTGCCGCCGTGCTTATTCTGGCCTGCGTCGCCGTTTGGTTTTTCTTCTTCCGGGAAGCCGCCATGCCGAGCGACCCGAACGAGATCGCCTACGTCAACACGGTCTCCGACATCACGCAGGAGGGCGGACTCGGCATGACGACGAAGTTCTCCGGCGTCGCCGAGCCGGAAAAGACGCTCTCCGTCCAGAAGGACGACACGAAAAAAATCGCCGAGCTGCACGTGGCCGTCGGGCAGGAAGTCAAGACCGGCGATCCGCTTTTCAGCTATGACACGGAGGACATCTCGCTGCAGCTGCAGGAAGCCGAATTGCAGCTTGAGAGCCTCGGCAACCGCATCACGACGCTGAACCAGCAGATCGAAAGCCTTGAAAAGGAGAAAAGCAACGCCCCCTCGGACGACCAGCTCTCCTATACGCTGCAGATCCAGTCCACCCAGCTCGAGATCCGCACCGCGGAGTACGACCGTTCCACAAAGGCCAAGGAAATCGAGCAGCTCAAAGAATCGCTCGAGAACGCCGACGTCCTCGCGGAGATGGACGGCGTCGTCAAGGAGATCCGCGATTCGAGCAGCCAGACGGATTACAGCGGCGAAGGCACAAACGCCTATATCACGATCCTTTCGACCGGCCAGTACCGCATCAAGGCCACCGCAACGGAGCTCAACATCCAGTCGCTCTACGAGGGCATGCCGGTCAAGATGACCTCCCGCGTCGACCCCTCCGTGACGTGGACCGGGAAAATCGACACCATCGAGCGCGAGCCGGTCTCCAACACGCAGAACAACTATATCTCCTATGGCAACGAAGATACCTTTACCCCCGCCTCAAAATATAACTTCTACGTCCTTCTGGACAGCTTTGACGGCCTGATGCTCGGCCAGCACGTCTATGTGGAGCCGGACCTCGGCGACTCGCTCGTCAAGACGGGCCTCTGGCTCCCCGGCTATTACATCTTCACCGAGGGCAGTAAGAGCTACGTCTGGGCGGCAGACTCGCGCAACCGGATTGAAAAGCGCGAGGTTTCGCTCGGCCAGTACGACGGCGACATGGACGAATACGAAATCCTCTCCGGCCTCGACAAGGATGACCGCATCGCCGTGCCCGGCGACAACATGCACAGCGGCATGTATGCGGCCGATCCCGGCACGGTCCTGCCGGAAGGCGGCGCCGGCGAAGGCATGGACGGCGCAGGCGATTCGGATATGATCGTAGACGGCACCGCGCCGGATGACGGAACGATGCCTGCGGAAGACGGCATGACCGACGGCGCAGACAGTACGGACGGCATGGACGGTGCAGCAGACAGCGGCATGGTGGTTTCGGATGAGACCGGCGGCACGGCCGACGCAGACGCGGACGCAGGCGCCGTCGCCATACCGGAAAGCAACGACGCTGTGATCGGGGGTGCGGTCGAATGATTCTGGAGCTGCAGCACATCGACAAGACCTACCTGCAGGGCAAAATGGAGGTCCCGGTGCTCAAGGACATCTCGCTGTCCGTCGATACGGGCGAATATGTCGCGATCATGGGGCCGTCCGGCTCCGGCAAGACGACGCTGATGAACATCATCGGCTGCCTCGATCTGCCGACGGCCGGTACATACAGTCTGGCCGGTGAAAATATCATCGGCAGCAGCGAATCCAAGCTGTCCGAAATCCGGCTCAACTCCATCGGCTTTGTCTTTCAGAGCTTTCACCTCCTGCCCCGGCAGAGCGCGGCGGAAAACGTGGCGCTCCCGCTGCTTTACGCGGGCGTGCCGAGAAAGCAGCGGCGCTGTCTCTTATACACATCTCCGAGCCCACGAGACTGCAGCTAATCTCGTA
>USBH01000087.1 GCA_900552925.1 uncultured Oscillospiraceae bacterium | reverse complement strand
TGGTTTTGTACGCCCTTTTTTCGGAATCGTGCTTAAATTACTGTGTTTCAACCTTATCACCTCAAACGCGGAATTATTTTCCTTCCGATGCATCGGAAAGGATATGCTACGAGTATACGGTACGAAACTTTATTTAAGCTTCACGCAACCTTAATGTTTCTAAAGAAAAATCCGCAGCCCGAAAGCTGCGGATTTTCCTGCGTTATTCTTTTTCCCGGACGGGGATGCTTATGCGAAATTCCGTGTGGTACGGCTTTTGCGGCGGGTGGACAAACGTCATGCTGCCGCCGTGCATCTGCACGATCCTCTGTGCAATAGACAGGCCAAGCCCTGTTCCCTTCCCAGTCGTCCGCGCGCGGTTTCCGGTGACAAACGGCTGAAACAGACTCTGGGCGATCTCCTCCGGGATACCGGCGCCATCATCTGCGATCGTCAGTACGGCACTCGCGTCCTTTTTCTCCATCGCGATGTAAATCGTCGTTCCCTTTTGGTTGTACTTCATCGCGTTGTTCAGCAGATTTTCAAGGAGACGGCGCATCAGCCTTCTGTCCATCATCAGCACGATGGGAAGGTCCTCCATGTTGGAGGAGAGGTGGAATCCCCCTTCGTCGATCTCCATATACTTTTCCGCGAAAAAGCTTTTCACGAACTCGTTAAAATCTGTCTTCTCCAAATGCAGCGGATAACGCGGATGCTCCATCTGCGTGAACAGGAACAAATCGTTGACCATATCCGACGCCAGCTTCGCCTTATTGTAAATGGATTCCATATAAGCATCCTGCTTCTCCGACGGCACCCGGCGCTCTGAAAGCGCCTTGGCGTATCCCTGAATCACGGTCAGCGGCGTTTTCAAATCGTGGGAGACATCTACAATCAGCTTCTGCTTTTCCCTGTACAGCGCATCCTTTTCTTTCCGGGTACACTCCAGCTCTTCAACCAGGTTTTTGAAACTGCAGACCGTCTCGCGGAATTCGGACGGCACCGCGGCAGGGTCAATTTCCGCCTCCCTGCCTTTTCGGTAGGAGACGATCATCCGGTTCAGCGGTGAAATTCTGGTTTTAATGCTTCTGAAAAACAGCACGGCAAACAGAATGATGAGCAGAAAGATGCAGAGGATGCCGGCCAGCCAAATCATATTTACCGATTCCACGATCTCCGCATACTGCCTGTCGCTCATATTGGTCGAGAGGAAAGCGAGTATCCGCTCTTCCCCATCCGCATTCTTGTACGCGTATTTTATAAGCGTTCCGTTGAGCCTCGATATGCCGCTCAGCAGCTCGAATTCCCGCTGTGTCAGAAAGTCGCGGTGGGAAAACAGCCCGCCTTCTATAATTCTGTAGTCTTCATCGAGAACACAGTAATCCAGAACGCTGGGCGTTATGCTGCCGTCCTCGTAGCCGTTCAGGTATACCGTATATGTAACGGTGTCATCCTCAGCCGCATTTTGGAGCACTTCAAAAAAATTGCTGGAATTGTAATCGTCCACCATGTCCAAATCCTGAAAAAAGACCTTCTCACTGATGGTCTGGTTGCTTGCATACTGGATCCATCCGTTTTCATCGAAAATAATAATCGCAGAGGTTTTTGAGTTTTTGGCGGGAATCGCGGCATAGTTTTCCTGTATCAGCTCATCTTCATAGGAGAGCAGGTCCTCCATGGTGAAAACCGATTCGCTCATTTTCTGATTCGCAAGGTGTGCAAACGCAAAATACACCAGAACAATGATCAGCGTGTAGCACGCAAAATATATCGTACAGGAAAAAAGCAGGCTCTTCCGCACACGGTCAATGCTCTTCAATTTTGTACCCCAGTCCTCTCACGGTTTTGATGTATCGCGGATTTGAGGGATCATCCTCAATCTTTGCGCGGATATTCGAAATGTGCACCATCATGGTATTGTCATCGCTTTCATAAAGCTCGCCGCCAATACATGCGTAAAGCTGCGCTTTGGTGTAGACCCGTCCCGGCGACTGCATCAGTTTAAGGACGATCTTCAGTTCCGCCGGCGTAAGGGGAACGATCTGCCCTCTCCTGCGCAGAATGAATTTGAGCAGATCCAGCTCCAGCTCCCCGACAGTCAGCGTCGTCTTTTCCACCGCGCTCTTTTCGGCGGCCGCATTGCCGCCCAGCTCATAGTAGCGGCGCAATGCAGATTTGACATAGGCAACGACCTCCAAGGGATTAAAGGGCTTTGTGAGATAGGCGTCCGCACCTAAATTCAGGCCGAGTATCCTATCGGTGTCCAGACCCTTGGCGGACAGAATGATCACTGGAAAATTATGTTTTTCCCTGATTTTCCTGAGCAGGTCGTACCCGTTCAGCACCGGCAGCATGATATCGAGAATCGCGACATCTATGCGCTCGACTTCCACCCGCTCCAGCGCCTGCAATCCGTTTCCGGCGGAAAAGACGGTAAAGCCCTCTCCCGTCAGATAAAGCGAAAGCAGTTCCACGATGTCTTCGTCGTCTTCGGCAATGAGAATTTGCTGGCTCATACACGTCACCATCCCTTGTATTCAAGGCCCTCCTGTCAAAGCCGACAGGAGACCCGCCTGTGATATTGTGCCTATTATATCTCCGACGCCGGGGCTTGTCAAACCCCGGAAGCCAGCACGCGGGCCGCTTCGCTATGCAATGGGCCTGCGGCGGCGCGCTACGCGATCGTATCCGCAAACCGGATCCGGCTCAGGATCCACCCGTCCTCAAAATACGCCCGTATCCGCTGGCTTTTGTCCTGCATCGGATGGACCCGCAGAAATTCGCCGAGATAAAAGAAAAACATGTGGTAGCAGTAAAAGGCCAAACGCTCCGGGCAGAGCCGGTCGTCGATCCCGTTCGCCTGCAGCATATCGTTGAACAGCCTGCGCGCCCAGTCATAGCAGCCCATCACCCACGCATCCCGTTCAAGGGGCGCGTACATCACTTCGTCCCAGTCCAGGATATAATTCCGCCCGTTTCCGACGAAGAAATTCCCGCCGGCGTCCCCGTGCGTCAGATAAAACGCGGCCGGATGCTGCCGGCAGCGCGCGGCAAAGTGGGCGAGCCGCGCGGCGCAATGGTCGGTTTTCGCCTTATAGCGCTCCAGCACATCGAGCGCGGCGCGGTTGGCGTCCGTCTGCGGCGCGCGTTTGAGCGCATCCCACTGTTCATAAAAGCGCACGGCGGCGTCATCGGAAAACGACGCGCTTGGAATCCCAAGCCCCGGCTTTGTCAGCCGGTATATTTTGCACAGCATCTGGTATTCGGGCGTTTTCGTTTCATCCGTCTCGACATTTTCGCCGTCCACCCACGCAAACAGCGCGGCAACGGCCGCATCGAAGTCGAAGCAGAGCGAATTCTGCCGGGTCTTGATGATCGTCCCAGCGAAGTCGATCCCGTTTTCACACAGGTATTCGATGACGGACAAGCTCTGCCTGTATCGCGTCTGATGAAACGGCAGCGCGTCGATCTTCAAAAAATAGCAGCCGGAATCCGCGCACACCTTCCAGGTCTCGCCGTAGTACCCGCGGCTGGCCGGCGTGATTTCCAAAGCCGCGATGCCATACTGCGCGTACAGCGCGTCTTTCAGGCGGCGCATATACGCCCCGTCCCGCACGATTGCATTCTGCACGCTGTTCTCTCCTTTCTCCCTTCATTCAAACCAACCTCGAAGTCATAATTGCAGCTCCATAAGGATATAGTCATTTTCGCCAATCACACTAAATTGATTTTTCAGCCAAAAAGCGTAGCTTTGCGGGTTACCTTTGTCGACTCCCAACCGTACTTTTGTATATCCCAAAGATTTTATACAAGCGCAAACCTCTCTGATAATTTTCGAACCAATTCCTTTGTTTTGATATTCTATATCTGTCATAAAGAATCCAATAAATGCAATATGCTCCGTAGGATAAGACAAAATCAGATCCATATTTGCAACAAGCGTCTTATCTTCAAAGAAACCAATATAATATTTATCCTCGTAACTCTTTTGAGGCGGCAGCGCCTTCATATCCTCCAGGATACTTTCTTTTGTGACGAACGGTGGATGGTATTTGTAAAAAATCTCATTTTTACGCATCAATTCAAATATCGCATCCACATCAGCTTCATCTAGTTTTCTTACGGTATAGCTTTTTGACAACAAATGAAGGGCCATATTGATCTCCCCAACTCAAGCCGCATAAATACAAAAAAACCGCAACTGAGAAATTGCGGTTTTTTGGCTTTGGTGACCGTTTTTACTGTCAGTATCCGCCAAGAAATTAAATGCAAAAAATCAATCCCTATAGATGAACCTCAACTATCTTCCCATTCGGATTCTCAAAAAAATAGATTGTTAAATCTTCACTCGCGCCATATAAAAACAAATCCGGATACTGCCGTTGTATGTCCGCTCTCTCATAAGCATTGGTCTGGGTCAGTAAATTGTAAGCTTGTTCGCAGCGGTCAATCCAAAGGGATTGATATTCAGAATCGTCAACAATACGATTTTCAAGGTCGACAACTGTTCGAAGATTGAAACGCCGGCACCAAACGATGTCATTTTTATAAAGTAGCTGTCCTTCGTCACATGTTACGATATCATCCGTGTCATAAATAATTGGCACCTTTGTTTTATGCTGGTATGCTATAAAAGCCCGGCTGTGACCGTCTGTCAATGTTAGCCTGTTATCTCCAAAATCATGGACGGGAAGAGGCTGACACAGATCCATACTGTTTGGATCGAACCATTTTTCGATATTTTCCAGTTTGGATTTATTTAGGTACAGCTGACTTATTCCCAAGTCAGCCGGCGCAACCCATTGAACTCCTTGAAAAAAAGTAACCATTGCTAATTCCTTTCAATAGAATTACCTATTATAGCTTATCGCACATTAGCAGTATAATCAAACTAATAAACAGTTCCGTTTATATTTCGTTTTAAAATCAGAATACCTTCTTAACTGTAATATTGGAAGAGATATCGTATCACCTGTATACATCATGGTATGGACCATAATTTTCATTTTGCATACCTTTTATTCGTCAGTTTATGGCAAGAAAACTAAGGAAACCATTTCTATTTTGACTTCGAAAAATCTACAAGCTTACCAAAATATCAAAAAAATGTGCCCGACAGTAAAATCGGACACATTACTTGGTGGAGGAGGGTGGATTCGAACCACCGAAGCGAGACGCAACAGATTTACAGTCTGCCCCCTTTGGCCACTCGGGAACTCCTCCATATTCATTTTCCTGCCAAAACAGCTGCGCCGTCTTGACACAAGCAGTATTATACTGCACATTGAAAAAAAAGTCAAGACAAAATTCGAAAAAATACAAAAGAAAACGCGGGCGGGGAATCTCCCCCGGCCCGCGCCGTCTGTTTTTATTCTGTGATCTGCACCTCGGTGCTCCAAACCGGATTTCCGCTTTCCTCGAGCATCAGGCGCACGGCGCCCGGCTCCGCGTCAAACTGCATCTGCCGGTTCCAGACGCCGAGGGCCTCCAGACCGAGCTGCAGCGCAACCTCCCGCGTTTCGCCCGGTGCAAGGCGAACCTTTTCGAACGCCTTGAGCTCCTTGACGCGGCGCACCACACTGCCGGACAGCCCCTGTATGTAGAGCTGCACGGTCGCCCACGCCGGCCGCTCGGCCGCATTCCGCACGCTGCAGCGCACGGTGAGCGTCTCCCCTGCGCGCAGCGCCGCCGCGGAGACCGCCCTGTCGCAGCGGACCGCTTCCACCGCGGGCGCCGCATAATGCAGGCCGAAGCCGAACGGATAGAGCGGCGTATTCGGCACATCGCGGTAACGCATCGGGTCATACGAGGCGCGCGCGTTGTAGTACACCGGGAGCTGGCCCGTCGTGCGCGGAACCGAAACCGGCAGACAGCCGGACGGCTCCGCCGCGCCGGTCAGCACCTCGGCAATGGCCTGCCCGCCCCACGGGCCCGGGTAAAACGCCCAGAGCAGCACGCGGCTCTTCTCCGCGACCGCCTGCACCGCGTGCGGCCGGCCGGAGATCACGACCGTCACGACCGGCTTGCCCGCGGCGAAGACCGCCTCCGCAAGCGCGTTCTGCGCACCGGGCAGCGCGAGGTCCGACGCGTCGACGCCCTCGCCACAGTCCATCTGCAGCGCGGAGCCGGCAACGGCGGCGCCGTTCGTATCGAAAACCGCTTTACCCGCAAACCGGCTGGAGGAGCCGCCGAGCACGAGGACCACCAGATCGCTTTCCGCCGCAAGGCGCGCCGCATCGGCGATACCCGCCGTCTCGCCGCCGCAGACGGTGCAGCCCTCGGTAAAGCGGATCTCGCTGTTCTGCAGCGCCGCTTTGAGGCCGTCCAGCACCGTGACGCCCGCCCCCTCGCGCAGCGGCGGCGTGTAGTCGCCGAGCTGCTGGTAAATCGCGTCCGCATTCGGGCCGATCACGGCGACGCGGCGCTTCGCCTTCGCGTCGAGCGGCAAGATGCCGTCGTTCTTGAGCAGCACGGCGGACTGCCGCGCAAGCTCCAGACTCTGCGGGTACTGCGCCGCGGTGAACTGCGTCAGCGGCTTTTCCTCGAGGTACGGATGCTCGAACAGGCCGCGCGCGAACTTCATCTCCAGCACGCGGAGCACCGCGCGGTCGAGGACGTCCTCCGACACGAGCCCGCGCTCGACGGCCTCTTCCAGATGCGTGAAGCCTTCGTCCCAGAGGCTCACATCGACGCCGGCGGAAAGCGCGTACGCGCCGTTTGCCGCGGCGTCGCCGCCCGTCAGCACACTGAGCCGGTCGATCGCGACGCCGTCCGCCATGACGATGCCGTCGAAGCCCATTTCGCCGCGCAGCACATCCTGCAGAAGCCAATCATTCGCGTGGCACGGCACGCCGTCGATCTCGTTGTACGCGGCCATAACGCCTTTTGCGCCGGCCTTCGCCGCGGCCGCCATCGGCGGCATATGGATCTCGCGCAGCTCGCGCTCGCCGATGCGCGCCGCGCTCGCGTTCACGCCGCCGGTCGTTTCGCCCTGCGCGCAGAAGTGCTTGGCGACCGCATCCACGCCGCCGGACAGGCAGCCCCTGACCGCCGCCTCCGCATTTTTTGCACAGAGGTACGGGTCCTCGCTGTAGCACTCTTCGCTGCGGCCCCAGCGCGGGTCGCGCAGCACGTCGAGCATCGAGACC
>USBH01000086.1 GCA_900552925.1 uncultured Oscillospiraceae bacterium | reverse complement strand
TACGAGATTAGCTGCAGTCTCGTGGGCTCGGAGATGTGTATAAGAGACAGCCGTGTGCCGGGCGATCGAGGACGTGACGGCGCTGCATCCGCAGATCAAGTGGGTGAACGACGTTTACCTGAACGGCAGGAAGGTCTGCGGCATTCTGACCGAGGCCGCGATCGACTTTGAAAGCGGCGGCCTCCACTGGGCCGTGCTCGGCATCGGCATCAACATCGCGGAGCCGGCGGGCGGCTTCCCGGAGGAGATCCGGAATACGGCGGGCGCGCTGTTCAGCGGGCCGTGCCCGGTCGAAATGCGCAGCAGGCTGGCCGCCGCCGTGATCGACCGCTTCTTCGAGCTGTACGGGGATTTGGAAACGGGCGGATTCATCGACGAGTACAGGCGCCGCTCCTTCCTGACCGGGCGCGCGATCCATTTCTCGCTCGGGAACGCGGTGTACCACGGCGTCGTGACCGGGATTTCCGACGAGGCGCATCTGCTGGTCCGGCTGGACAGCGGCGAGGAACGCGCGTTTTCCGCTGGCGAGGTGCAGATCCACAAGGGCTTTTGATCGGCGGCGCGCCGCGGTCATTTTCCCGCCGGGCTTTCGCTCTGTGCGTTTTTTCGCCGGGCTTTTGCGCCGTGCGGGCAGGATTTAAAATAAGGGGGATGAAGTGATGAAAAACAGGGAAAAAACCATTCAGATCGTGCTGGTCGGCGTTTTCGCCGCCGTTCTGGCCGTGCTCTCGCAGATTTCGATCCCGCTACCCTCGGGCATTCCGGTCACGCTGCAGACCTTTGCCGTTGCGCTCTGCGGTTATGCGCTCGGCTGGAAGCGCGGGCTGCTCGCGACGGCGGTGTACGTGGCGCTCGGGCTTGTGGGGCTGCCGGTCTTTTCCGGCTTTTCCGGCGGCGTCGGCTCGGTGCTCGGCATGGCCGGCGGCTATATCTGGGGCTTTCTGCCGATGGCGGCGCTCTGCGGCGCCGGGCTGAAGGCGAAGCACTGCCCTGCGGCGCTGCTGTTCGGCGCGCTGGGACTTGCCGCGTGCCACCTGTTCGGCACGGTACAGTTTGCGGTCGTTTCGGGCATGGGGCCGCTCGAATCGTTTCTGGTCGCCTCGGCGCCGTATCTGATCAAGGACGCGGTCTCTGTCGCCGCGGCTTACGGCATCGCGGCGGCGCTGCAGCACGCGCTCAGAAAAAACGGGCTCGACCTTGCGGCGTGATCTGCGCGGGATTCCGTGCGGTTTCGGAACATTTTCCGAAACCGCTTTATTTTTTAACATTTCTGTGATATAATCAAAAATCGAAATTATCGGAAAGGCGGGAGAATCATGGACGTTCAGGTCGGGGACCGGCTGCAGATGAAGAAGGCGCACCCTTGCGGGAGCCAGATCTTCGAAGTGCTGCGCATCGGCGCGGATTTTAAGATCCGCTGCACGGGCTGCGGCCGCGAGGTCATGGTGCCCCGCCACAAGTGCGAGAAAAACATCCGGAAGATCCTGCGCGAGAGCGCGGGCGACGAGCGTTAGCTTTTCAAAGATCCAAATTGCAAAAAGCCGTATTTTGAGAGGGGAAAGCGGAGCGTCTCCCGCTGTGCCGCGGGTATGCGCGGCGCGTGCCTTTAAGATGCGGCGCTTCGAAAGATAAAGGATTTCAGAAAGGAAACACGCTATGTTTGAAAATCTTTCGGTTTTTGAAAACCGGTATGAGGAGCTGAACCTCAAACTGTACGACCCCACGGTCGCGGCGGACCGGGAACAGTACGCGGCGCTGATGAAGGAGCACAAGGAGATCACGCCGATCGTCGAGCATTACCGCGCGCTGAAAAAGGCCGAGGCGGACGCTGCGGGCGCGCAGCAGCTTCTCGACGACCCGGATTCCGACAAAGAGCTGCGCCAGATGGCGGCGGAGGAGCTGAATGCGGCGCGCGAGGACGCGGCGCGCATCGCGGAAGAGCTCAAGATTCTGCTTCTGCCGCGCGACCCGAACGACGAGCGCAGCGTTATCGTCGAGATCCGCGGCGGCGCGGGCGGCGAGGAGGCGGCGCTGTTCGCGTACAACCTCTACCGCATGTACACGATGTACGCCGAAAAGCGCGGCTGGAAGACCGAGATCGTCAACCTCAACGAGACGGAGCTCGGCGGCTTCAAGGAGGTCAGCTTCACGATCGACGGCGACGGCGCGTATTCGCGGCTCAAGTTCGAGAGCGGCGTGCACCGCGTGCAGCGCGTGCCTGAAACGGAGACGCAGGGGCGCATCCACACCTCGACGGCGACCGTCGCGGTGCTGCCGGAGGCCGACGAGGTCGAGCTGGAGCTCGACCCGAAGGACCTGCAGATCGACACGTTCCGCTCGAGCGGCGCGGGCGGCCAGCACATCAACAAGACCTCGTCGGCGATCCGCGTCACGCACCTGCCGACCGGCACGGTCGTCGAGTGTCAGGACGAGCGCAGCCAGTACAAAAACAAGGACAAGGCGCTGCGCGTCCTGCGCGCGCGACTGCTCGACGCGAAGGTGGCGGAGCAGAACGCCGAAATCGCGGCGAACCGCAGGAGCCAGGTCGGCACCGGCGACCGCTCCGAGCGTATCCGCACGTACAACTACCCGCAGCTGCGCGTCACCGACCACCGCATCGGCCTGACGCTCTACCGGCTCGCGGACATTCTGAACGGCGACCTCGACGAGATCATCGACGCGCTCATCGCGGCGGACCGCGCCGAAAAGCTCAGGGAGAGCATGGAGAACGGATGAACATGAATACACGCATTCTGCATGCCGGACAGGCATATGATATAGAGGCGGCGGGGGAGATCCTCCGCCGGGGCGGCCTGGTGGCGATCCCGACCGAAACGGTCTACGGCCTCGCGGGCAATGCGCTGGATCCCGCGGTTTCGGCGCGCATCTACGCGGTCAAGGGCCGCCCCTCCGACAACCCGCTGATCGTCCACATCAGCGCGATGGAGGAGCTGCCGCCGCTCGTCGCGGAGATCCCCGCGGCGGCGAAAAAGCTGGCCGAGGCCTTCTGGCCCGGCCCGCTGACGATCATCATGGAAAAATCGGCGATTGTGCCGAAGGAGACGACCGGCGGGCTCGACACCGTCGCGGTGCGCATGCCGTCGCACCCGGCGGCGCGCGCGATCATCCGCGCGGCGGGCGTGCCGCTCGCGGCGCCGTCCGCAAACCTTTCGGGCCTGCCGAGCCCCTCGGCCTTCGAGCACGTCTGCGACGACCTGATGGGCCGCGTGGAGGCGATCGTCGACGGCGGCGACTGCGCGGTCGGGCTGGAATCGACGGTCATCACGGTCGCGGGCGAGGTGCCGTGCGTGCTGCGGCCGGGCGGCGTCTCGGTCGAGCAGCTCCGCGCCGTGCTCGGCCGGGTCGACGTCGACCGCGCGGTGCTCGAAAAGCCCGCCGAAAACGCGCGCGTCGCGTCGCCGGGCATGAAGTATAAGCATTACGCGCCGAAGGCGGAGATCACGATCGTCGACGCGGCGCTCGAGGATTACGCCCGCTTTGTGAACGCGCAGCCGGAGGCCGTCGCGCTCTGCTTTCAGGGCGAGGAAGCGCTGCTCGACGTGCCCTGCGTGCCGTTCGGCTGCGCGGAGGACGCGCTCTCGCAGGCGCACGATTTGTTTGCGGCGCTGCACCGGCTCGACGCGATCGGCGCGAAAACGGTGTATGCGCGCATGCCGCGCCGCAACGGCGTCGGCCTCGCGGTGTACAACCGGCTGATCCGCGCCGCGGCCTTCCGCGTGTACGCGCCCGAAAGCACCTGGGTGGTCGGCCTGACGGGCCAGACCGGCGCGGGAAAATCGACGGTTTCCGCACGGCTTGCGGCGCGCGGCTGCGTGGTCATCGACTGCGACGCCGTGACGCGCGACCCGGCGCTTTACAGCGGCGAATGCCTTGCGGAGTTGCAAAAAGCCTTCGGGCGTGATATTATGAGACCGGACGGGACGCTCGACCGCCGGCTGCTCGCGCGCCGCGCCTTTGCGGACGACGAATCAACGCAGACGCTGAACCGCATCACGCATCCGGTGATCTTCAGCCGGCTGCGCGCGGAGATCGCAGCGCGGAAAGCGGCCGGGGCGCGCGTCATCGTGCTCGACGCGCCGACGCTCTTTGAAGCCGGCGCCGAGCGGCTCTGCCGGCGGGTCGTGTCGGTCCTCGCGGACCGCGCGGTGCGCAAAGCGCGCATTCTGCAGCGCGACGGCATCACCGGCGAAGAGGCGGAGCGGCGCATGCGCGCGCAGCAGGCGGACGGCTTTTACGCCTCGCGCTCCGACTATGTGCTCGACAACACGGTGTCCGTAACGGATGCGGACCTCGACGATATGCTCGCAGCGCTCGGCTGCGGAGATCAGGGAGACGGATCTTGAGACGAAACCGAAAAAAGAGGCGCAGGTGGCCTGCCGTGCTCGCGGCGGTCGTGCTGCTCGCGGGATTTGCCTGGTTTGCGTTCCGCTCTGTGCAGCCGGACGTCATGGAGCTCAGCTATCCGCGCAAATACAAATCCATCGTGACGGAGCAGGCCGCGGAATACGACCTTGAGGAAAGCCTCGTTTACGCGGTCATCAAGGCGGAAAGCAACTTCGACGCCGAAGCCGTGTCGTCGGTCGGCGCGGTGGGGCTGATGCAGATGATGCCGGAGACGTTTTACTGGATGCAGACGCACGTGGGCGAGACGTACGACGAATCGGCGCTGTATGAGCCGGAGGTAAGCATCCGCTTCGGCTGCGCGCTGCTGCGGCTGCTGCTCAGCGAGTACGGCGATCTGACCGTCGCGCTGTGCGCGTACAACGCCGGCATGGGAAATGTTGCATCGTGGCTTTCGGACAGCGCGTATTCCGACGACGGGAAGACCCTGAAGGCGATTCCCTTCGGCGAAACCGAAGCGTATGTGCAGAAAGTCCTGCAGTATAAAGAAACATACGAAGAAATCTATTATGGGGGAATGAAAAATGGCTAAGAAAGCGGCAAAGTCCGCAAAGGAGCTCAGCGAAGCGCTGCTCAACCCGCGCAAGAACGGCTTTTTCAAGGTCTCGGAAGAGAAGCTCGAAAAGGCCGATAAGTTCTGCGAGGGCTACAAGGCGTTTCTCGACAGCGCAAAGACCGAGCGCGAATCCGTGGAGTACGCGGTGAAGGCGGCGGAAAAGCACGGCTTCGTGCCGTTCGACCCGGCGCACAAGTATGCGCCCGGCGACAAGGTGTACGCGAACAACCGCGGCAAGGCGCTGTGCCTTGCGGTCAT
This sequence comes from uncultured Oscillospiraceae bacterium, assembly GCA_900552925.1. Classification (GTDB taxonomy): domain Bacteria; phylum Bacillota; class Clostridia; order Oscillospirales; family Acutalibacteraceae; genus Hominenteromicrobium; species Hominenteromicrobium gallistercoris. Next base: position 1,922 of record USBH01000086.1, on the reverse strand, counting down.
CGGCAAGGAGGGCTGTAAGAACGGCGTGCGCATCGCCGCGGCCCACATCGACAACCCGCGCCTTGACCTGAAGCCGATCCCGCTCTACGAGTCGAGCGAGATGGCGTACCTGAAGACGCATTACTACGGCGGCATCAAGAAGTACCAGTGGACGGCGATCCCGCTTGCGATGCACGGCGTGGTGATCAGGCGCGACGGCACGTGCGTCAACGTGTGCGTCGGCGAGGAGCCGGGCGACCCGCAGTTCACGATCACCGACATCCTGCCGCATCTCGGCGCCGATCAGGCGAAGAAGACGCTCGGCGGCGCGTTCACGGGCGAGGACCTCAACATCCTCGTCGGCAGCCGCCCGGTGCGCGACGAAGAGGCGAAGGAAGGCTACAAGCTCAACGTCATGCGCCTTCTGAATGAGAAGTACGGCATCGTCGAGGCCGACCTCATCTCCGCGGAGATCGAGTTTGTCCCGGCCTTCAAGGCGACGGACATCGGCTTTGACCGCAGCCTGATCGGCGCGTACGGCCACGACGACCGCGTCTGTGCATACCCGGCGCTCGAGGCGATCCTCGCCTGCAAGAACCCGGTGCAGACCGTCGTCACGGTGCTCGCCGACAAGGAAGAGGTCGGCAGCGACGGCAACACCGGCCTCAATTCCGAGTTCATGCGCTACTTCATCGCCGATCTCGCGGAAGCGGAGGGCGAGGTGCCGCGCCATGTGCTCTCGAAGTCGGCCTGCGTTTCGGCGGACGTCACCGCGGCGTACGACCCGCACTATGCCTCGGCCTATGAGGCGCAGAACTCCTGCTACATAAACGGCGGCCTCGGCATCGCGAAGTACACGGGCTCCCGCGGCAAGGGCGGCACGAACGATGCGAACGCCGAATTTGTCGGCCGCATCCGCCGCACGTTCGACGACGCGGACGTCCTGTGGCAGATCGGCGAGCTCGGCAAGGTCGACCAGGGCGGCGGCGGAACGGTCGCGAAGTTCATCGCAAACCTCAACGTCGACGTGATCGACGTCGGCGTGCCGGTGCTCTCGATGCACGCGCCGTTCGAGGTCGTTTCGAAGCTCGACGTCTACATGGCCTATAAGGGCTTCAAGGCGTTCTTCGAGGAAAAGTAAGAGACGGGCGGCAGTGGCTTGGGCCTACTGCCGCCCTTTCCTGATATTTCCGGAAAATCCGGGCATACTGCGGAGTGTATGGAGAAGAGAGGGGGAGAGTCATGGACCTCAGAACAGTCCGGCGCGTGGCGGAGCTGCTTTCGCGCCTTTCCGGCCGGAAGCAGGAGGTGGCGGTGCTGCCGATGCGCGTGCAGAAGGCCCCGTTTCCGGCCGGGCCGGAGGACGCGCTGCCGCGCGCCGCGCCGGAATCCGTCGGCATCCGAAGCGGCTACCTGCAGTCGTTTCTGGAGCAGGCCGCGGCGGACCGCGGCGAAAACCTGCACAGCCTGACCGTGCTGCGGCACGGGAAGGTGATCGCCGCGTGCAGCTTTGCGCCGTTTGACCGCACGGTGTGGCACGTGACGCATTCGCTGTGCAAGACCGTGACGGGCCTTTGCGCCGGCATCCTGATCGGCGACGGGCTGCTTTCGCCCGACGAGCGCGTCGCCGACATTTTCCCGGAGAAGGCCTCGCCGGTCGCGCGCATCCGGTGGCGCGGCCTGCTCGTACGCCACCTGCTGAACATGACGAGCGGCGCCTCGATCAACGAGCTGGCCTCGGTCACGCAGACCGACTGGGTGCGCGGCTTTCTGGATTCGGTGCCGCAGTTCGAGCCGGGGGAGTCGTTCCAGTACAACAGCATGAATTCCTACATGCTTTCGGCGATCATCTGCAAAAAGACGGGCGGGACGCTGACCGAGTTTCTGCCTGTCTCTTATACACATCTGACGCTGCCGACGAATTAGACGATGTAGATCTCGGT